>CALKNI010000090.1 GCA_938091115.1 uncultured Pirellulaceae bacterium
TCTGACCCTCGCCGTTCTGACCCTCGCCATCAGGATTTTTGGTAACAGGCTCAGAGGATTCTTCTTCGGGGCGTTGAATAGTTACTGAGTAGTTTTGAGTGCGCGAGACATTCGGATCTGGCTTCCGCCCCTGCATCCGATTATCCTTGGCAACGGCATGAAAAACGGCAACATCCCCTGGCTTTAGTCCCAATGAGATTGGATCGAGCAAATACCGGGCGGTTACTTGGCGATTACCTTTATTCGAGTTGAGGCTAAGGCTATCTGAAAACAGGCTTCGGCCATTTTGATCAATATTTAACTGAACAGAATCAATCGCAAAATCGAGATCTGAAGCAACTATATCGACGGCGAGCACTTGGTTTTGAGGAAGCTGCCCGTCGGTCTCCACCGGGTTTTTGATTTCGACATCGGGGGCAAGATCGGGAGTTACTCGAATGGGATAAACATTGGGCCGGGAGTTACGATTCCCATCGGTACCGGTAAATTTTAAACGATAGTGGGTTGCAAATGACTTCTCTCGGTTTGCGTCCAGCTTCACCAAAATGGACTGGGTTGCATTTCTCCCATCGACCTCCATGATGTATTTACTACCTACCGCTGGAACGAACCGCTTGTCATACGCCAATTCTGCATCTTCAGGTAAATCCACAACTTCATTTAGCAACTCGACTTCTGCCGACTTAATTGGCAAATTAGCGACCGCATTAATCGTAACCAGCGTCCCCTCGATCGCGTCGATATCGCCGACCCCCATCAACGTACGTGAGGCCAGGCCAGTGTAATCAGGGGGATCAAAAAGCAACGATTCAATCGCAATGGTTGGGTTGGGGCGGACGGTCACAACGTAATCACGTGAAACTCCGTCTTTCGCTACCACGCGATACTGCAGCGAAGCTTGGACACCACCACCCGGCATCAAAATCGTGCCTTTGTAGGTTCTTGGGTCGTCAGCGGGAACCATCGATAGAGACTGGTCGACCAATTGCCCGTCGATCGTCGAGTAAACTAATTTGACATCTTCCGGTTGGTGCCGCCCACTAATCCGGGCAACAACCTCCAGTGATTCGCCAAAAAATATCTCAACGTCTCCAGGCAGTACCTCCTCGATTGTGACAATGGCAGGCTTTGCAATATCACTCGCGGGCGCAAAAATTCGAGCAACGGTGCTAAGCGGATCCTTCGGAGATAGAATCTTGTAACTCACTGCCAACAGCGTAAGCCCGACTAGCACGAATCCAATTCGAATCATCTTAGACTGGTCGACTGCCGCATCGCCTGGCACACTTGCGAGATCAGTTGCTGCTTGACGCGACACTGCATCTAGGACCGCAGGCCTTATTCCCTCGGGCCGTTTTCGCAGAGAAACATAATTTATCAAACTGTTGCTGAAACTTGGTTTCGCCTCTTCGATCATCTTGGCAGCGTAGTCCGGATTAATTCGCTTCATCAATAACGGCACGATCGAAATGACAGTGTAACCAAAGCAGCTACCTAGCCAGATTAAAAGAAATACCCAGCGTCCCAACGGTGTCAGCGGCCAAATCCAAGCGTCGACCATCGCCGCAAACAACAAGAACCCAATGGTGAAGGCAACCAGCACCAAGGCACCCGAGATAAAGTCTATCGTTTTGACCTGTTTCCGTGTCTTTTCCAACTGTTGGTTAACATACCCTTTGACTTTGGCTGCTTGCCGTGCAGAAGCAGTCATCGCAGGACTGGTCGGGGAGTTAATTTCACTTGCCATTCTAGGAATCCCTATCAACTATCTTCGCATTCAATGGAGTTTAGCGTCCCAACATCTGTGCAAATTGCTTCCACCACCAACCTCTGAACACTCGAGGCATTCCTCGCTCGGTTCCGACAACAGTTCACAATTTAATTACCGTCAACGGAACTCTTCAAAAACACACTTCAGGCATAAGCTGCCTAAAGGTGTGCAAACATCAAAGGCTCACACTATTATAGACGGTTTCGAGCACTGCCAAGTTTGAGCGAAATTCGTGATTTAGCCAATGAGAACCGAAAGAAAGTGGTCAAAATCGCTTTGCGGCAAAATTATGGCTTAAAAACCGAAAATTCTAGCCTTCAGGAATCAAAAAATGCGGTTTTTCGACTTTATCAAAGATCAATTGCCGGCAAACTAATTTGGATCAAGAGTTTTCTCAATCTGTTGCTCCCACCAACTCTGCGAGGAAATTTGAGATTTCCTGCTTTCTTCGTACATCCATTCCAAAGTTTCCCGGTATTTTTCACTGGACATTTTTTGCAACCGGTCACGAACTTTACTACTCAGCTCCATTTCAAATTTCTTCAAATCTTCTGTTGAAGTGCCTTGCTGCGATTGGTTGACCGCATCAACCCAATCCAAAATACGGCTTCTTTGTTCAGCTTCAGATCGACTATCTAGCTGTTTTCTCGCGTTGAGTGACAAAATATCGTAAAGCCCGAAAAGTGCATCACCTTCAAAGATCAAATCTTCAACAAATTGTCGATCCTCTCTCAGTAAGAACCCAATGATTGAATTCAAATTCTCCACCTGAGACTTTGCCAAGAGGACCGACATGGGTGGCACAGAGCCCATTTTCTTCTGCCGCATCGCCTGTTCCAGCACAAGCGGAAAACGATCTCTTAGTTGCCGTTCTTTGAGTTGAAAAATACTCTCGCACCACCCCATTAAGAATGGCACGTCCTCTTTCGAGGGCAGATTTACCAATGACTTTTTTCCCAACTCATTTTGAGCCTGCCGAATTCTAATTGCTCTAATTTCTGCAAGCCTTTCGTCTTGAGGAAGATCCTGGAGCTTGCTTCGCTCGTGTAATTCCAGTTCTGTTAACCAATCATAAAAACCATTGAGCGTTGATCGCAGTTGCTGGCGATTTCCTCGCGTCTGCAACTCTAAATCAAATTCAATGTACCGCTTCCGATCGGATTCCGACTTCGCTTCAAAGTCTTCAAATTTTCCTTTTAAGGATATCTTCTTCTCAACATCTAAGGCCTTGACGTACTCAGACCGTTGCACGGAGTCGATCGGAATTGAATCAGCAGTATCGTCTTCATAAGCGACCTCCATTTCGCTTCCATTGACCACAATTACCGTTGGTTTTTGGAAGAAGTCTATATCCCGGATCCTCTCTAAGAATTCTAAATCACAATCCACAACTTCATATTTGCTGAAGTTTTCAATAACGCTCAGATTTTCTATTAAGCGGCGATCCGGATCACTCTTCAATCGCCTTACGACCCCGTAAGCGGTGGCGAAGAAAACAACGGGGAGCAAGATCATGATCGCGATCCGCCCCAAAAACAAAGTCCTTTTACGTTTGTTTTTTGCTGTATTTACGGCATCCCCGACAATTAACTCCATGGTGGTCTTCGTAAAAGATCCACCTAGTTCTTGGACTGGCAAGGTGTCGAGCAAATCCCATGTTTTTTGCAAAGACTGCAATTCGGCCAAGTATTTTGAATCGCTTCCCAATCGGTTTTCAACCTCTTGAGTCTGCTTCTCGTCCAACTCGCCATCAAGATAAGCGCTCAATTCATCGAAATTTGAAAATTCAATTTCGCCGGATTGAGATTCAGGCTGTTCCGGTTTCGGATTCATGATGCCTCCCCATCTTCTCTATCCAATTCACGAGATGACTTTCCGGAATTCAAATAGGGCGCGAGTAACTCCTTAAGGTTTCCACGTGCACGAGAAAGCAGTGACTTGACTGCCTGCGTGGTTAACTCCATCGACTCAGCAATTTCGTTGTAGCTCATGCCTTCATACTTTGAAAGCAACATCGCCATTCTCTGCCGCGGACCAAGCGATTGAATCGCATCCCGAATTACTTTTTCCATCTCTTTCTGATCCGCCAACCGTGTGGGCATCAAGTTACTCTTATCCTTCGCCATCGTATCCAGCGGGCGCACTGGCATTGAACCCGATGGCGATGCGACGAGATTTATTTCTTTGCGTCTTGAAGATTTGCGAATGGAATTACTCGCAACGTTGTGAGTGATTGTGTAGAGCCAAGTTGAGAACTTAGCCGTTGGAACATACCGCTCGCGAGCTCGATAAACTCTTAAAAAAACATCCTGGGCTAAATCCTCAGCTTGTGTGCGGTCGGAAACCAGATGCTCTAAAACCATCACTAGACGCTTTTGATGCTTTTCAACGAGTGCCTCAAACGCTGCAGCACTTCCCTCTCGCACCTGCAACATCAGTCGCACGTCAGGGTCAAGCAACTCGTATTTCGAGGCTTTTTGTAACGATGATTCGCTGACAGACAAAGGAGTTCCAAGTACGGGCAAGTTGTTAAAGTTCTATTTATCATTCTAGCGTCACTTGACTCTCTGACGAGACGCACGATCGACAAGAATCCCCTAGACCAGCCAGACTTACGTTGGCTTTAACCCTCACGGAATGGTAAAACCCTAATTGTCGAACCGAGTTCCTATGTTTTGAGGTGAATTCCGTTTTCGACAAATGCAGTCCATAAAATGTGCACTTTCGAGCCCTTTTTCTCTTTAAAAGCCAACAAACGGTTACCGATAATGAAACCTGACGATCCGGTATGTCTCTGTTTTCACGTTAGTCGCCGAAAAGTGGTCAACTTTATTCGAATTGAAAAACCTCGCCGACCGAGCCAGCTAAGCGAATGTTTTGGAGCGGGCACAGGCTGTGGTTGGTGTCGAAAATACCTCGAACGGCTTCTCGAACAGGAACAAGCCAAGGCCACCAACTCCGAAAAAACAGATAAAACCAAGGCTTCCGAGAGCGGAATGCCAGAAATTAGCTTTCAAGAATACGCCCGCCAGCGTGCAAAATACGTCGAAGACGGACATGGTACTCCGCCCTTAAACGCCGAACAGCCCGGTAACCGAGTTGATAATTAAAGCCCAACTATCCAATATCGCGAAAAAACGCTAAGATTAGGTTTCGTTTCGATAACGCATTTCTGCCCAGAATTTAAAGACGGATAAAAATGGCCAAGAAGAAGGCTAAAGCAACTAAGGCCGCTGTCAAAAAAGCACCGGCCAAAAAAGCCACTACCAAGAAAAAAGCGACTAAAAAGTCGGCTTCCACCGCTACTAAAAAGGTCAAAACTGAGGCTGATGAGAAAAAGAAAGCCCCAGTAAAGAAAAAACGGAAATCGCGTACCAAGGCGGCCGAAGTTATTCGCAGAAAACTGTTTTGGGGAGTTTTCAATCACGCCATGAAGAGAGTCGCTCTTTATGAATTTAACCAGCGAAAAGCTGCTGAAAAGCGTGCTGCCGAACTTTCTCCCGAAGGTAAACCTCCTCACTTTGTGCAAAAGGTGAAGGAAGATATTGTTGAGGAGAAGGAAAAGAAGCTAACTGCCAAGCAGCTCAAGGAGCAAGCCGCAGAAGAGGCAGCAACCAAGAAGAAGAAAAAAAAAGCCGAGTAAGGCCGACCCCCAGCTGCGGTTAGGCACTTCAGCGAAATATATTTTAAAAACCGCGATCTGTTGACCGCGGTTTTTTTATTTCACCGCTGTAACTACAGTCACATATTGAATCAGGCTCGACATTTATCCCACCGACTCCGTGGGATCGCTATTCTTGCCCTTAAGCAGTCGAGGAGCGCTAAGAAGGGCAATTATCTACCGGGTTAATGTAGTTCCACTTCGACTCGGCAGAGTAGACCCCGTAGGCCGCCAACTATTAAAGCGACTCGGAAGTGTCGTCACCCCACGTCCAGGAAGCGTCGACCAGTTTCGTCCAGGAAGCGTCGACCAGTTTCGTCCAGGAAGCGTCGACCAGTTTCGTCCAGGAAGCGTCGACCAGTTTCGCCCGGGAAGCGTCGACCAGTTTCGCCCGGGAAGCGTCGACCAGTTTCGCCCGGGAAGCGTCGACCACGGCCGTCCAACCGGCAGACTGGTCCAACTCCCTCCGTTGCGGACGACCTGTTTGGCCGGCAAGGTCGAATTTTCACCCGACTTCCGACTGTCAACTGTTTTGTAACGCCCCTGCCGACAGCCTACGCAGACAGACATCACACAGATCCCAACCGCAACCAATTGAAGGAAAAAAAACCATCGAATTTTGGAATCAAGGATCATAAATCTAATTATCGTACTTTTTAGGTGTAGTCTTCACTCGGCTTGTTTGATGCTGTTTGCCACCGCCCCCTAATTAAAATATGGGCGGCGACAACAACACAACACGTTCCTTATCTTACTCCAACCCACAATCCAATCAACGTGTATCACCTTGGCTACGGCAATTCCATGCTTCTTTTTATTGCCGAATTTTATTGTCACTTATGGACAGCGGCTGCATTTAAATGTGTTATCGAATCACTAGCAGCGGTTTCGACAACCTATAAGCCAGCCTTAAATTGCCGCGAAAAACCGTAAGTCGTCGAATTTTCAAGCGTTTGTAGCCGCTACAAAATAATCCATTTAACTAATCGGTAAGGTTTACCCAATAATTGACACCGCTTAAACCCAAATTTCAAAAAGAAGCGTTACGAAGCAGGTATTAATCACCACCTGCATTCGCTTTTCGATGGTGAAGTAGCCGGTTTGATAAAGTCGATGAGGTCAGAGCAATCTGAACTTGCGCCGGAAATGGCGTAGGTGCAACCGAGATGGTATTTGTCAATCGACCCAATGGATGGGTCAGACCGCTCGGATGCAACTAGGACCGCTGCTAACTTAGCGCGAAAAACCAAGCCTCAACAGCCAAAGGGGCTAACCCACTGTCCTGAGTCAACCACTCAGAACGCGACATGATCCGCGCGGCCAATGATCATTAGCGTTGGGTAGGTTTGGTGGAATAGGTAGCACGGCAAAACTCAAGGAGACGAGTCTCGATGAAAATTAAATTAGCTGCTTTAACGCTATTATGCGTTGCAATGATCTGCAGCGAGAGCAACGCTGACCTTCTAGGTCGCATGCTCGGAAAAAGTGGATGTGGCGAAGCCACACCAGCTGCCGACGCGTGTTGCGAAAGAGGAATTAGTATTAGCATCAACATTGGCCTTCCAGGGCGTCTGTTTAATAGATGCAAAACAGAGTGCGAAGAGCAATCAGATGATTGCTGCGGAATGAACCTTGACCTTCGCGGCAAAGTGAGCGGTCTTGTTTCGAGAATCGACAGTATCGGAAACAACTTCTTCTGCTGTGAAGAAGCTCCCGCTGAAGAACATGACGACGCTTGCTGCGGAATCAACCTTGATCTTCGCGGTAGACTGAGCGGTCTTGTTTCACGACTTGGAAGCATCGGAAACGGTTGCGGTTGCGAAGAAGCTCCTGCTGAAGAACACGAAGACGCTTGCTGCGGAATGAATCTTGACCTTCGCGGTAAAGTGAGCGGTCTTGTTTCGCGAATCGACAGCATTGGAAACAACTTCTTCTGCTGTGAAGAAGCTCCCGCTGAAGAGCATGACGACGCTTGCTGCGGAATCAACCTTGACCTTCGCGGCAAAGTGAGCGGTCTGCTTTCGCGAGTCGACAACATCGGAAATAACTTCTTCTGCTGCGAAGAAGCACCTGCTGATGATTGCGACAATGGCCGAATCGCGGTTGTCAGAACCATCGTTGCTCGCTTGCCTCGTCCAATGCAAAATCTTGGTTGCGAAGAAGCTCCTGAGTGTCACGATCCTTGCAAAGTAAACTTGCTAGATCGTATCCGCCAGATTGGCAATCGCTGCAACGATGATTGCGAAACAGAAGAAGCTGCGTCTGAAGACCACGCCACTACTGGCATCTCAGTTGACCCAAGCCTCTTCATGTCATTCCAAGGTTAACACCTTCGCTTAAGCTGGGTATTTTGATACTGAATGACAACACTGACGTTAGTGACAACGCCCTGTTTAGGCAAGTAAAAAACAAAAGCGGTTTGGCGAATCAACGCCAAACCGCTTTTTTTATCTCACAACTTCTTACAGCGGCTATCAAGCCGGTCGCTCACTCCGCTTTTAAACAGCAAACGGCATATCCCAAAAGATCATCCGAAGATCGATAAAAATCTCGAAGTTTCTGAAGCGATTCGGGGCTGTCTGCCAGTTCGAAAGGGGGAGGTGCGATACCCAAAGACTCAAATTTCCCTAACAGCCGTTCGGTCAAAAACTCGACCGCTTCCGTGTTCCTCCCCAACCTTGAAAGAAACTCAACATAGGTTTCCTCAACGACTGGCCCCAACTGATCAGACTCCGTCGCCACCGTTTTTGCAAGAAAATGTTCGATCGCAGAGTCGACATCTTTACCCAACAACGCGTTATAAAAAATCTGGTGATCGCGATAAGTCTCCTCGAAAGGAGCGTTACCTGGATACCTAAAATCCTCATGGAGTCGACTTCCGTATTCCGCCAACTCGCTCACCTTCAGTAATGATTCCCGACTATTTACGGGCCGTGCTATACGCATTACAGACGCCAGGTGCGTGGTATCGATGTGATGAGCCCCACCTGCGGTCAAATCTGGATACATCTGCAACCAATCCACCAGGCGCCGGTCTTCACCTGACTGAGACGACGAAACTGACGGCACAGCTTCATCACTGTTTTCGGCTAGAGCTCCCGCTTCCGCATTCTCAATTGAATATTTAACGTTCTCAATCAATTCCTGGTAGATATGTTCCAACAACTCTTCCGCCATCTTCGTTTGAATCTCCGCGTCAAATCGATTCGCCTGAGTATCAAAGGTTGTAATTCCATTGCAAGTTCCGTAATTCTTCAATAACAAGCGGTAACCAAACACCGGAGCAGCCCCCTGTGAGACCGCTATGTCGATCAAAGCATCGATCGACTCTTCATCCGTTTCAATTTTCTGAATCAGTTTTTCATTCAGCTGTTTATCCCCGACTGGTTGCAAGTACAACCAACCTTCTTGAAACTTCCCCAACTTAAAAAACAAGATGCCAATTTCTCGACAAGCCTCTAATAAGCTGTCTTCAAGTTGCCTTTGCTGTGTTTCATCCAGATCGTCAGGCTGTTTCGAGTACATCAAAGGGAGCCCAAGTTGATGCCGGCAACGCATTTTCAAAACTTCAAACAGCTTGAAAAAATCTTGTTCACGACGAAAATGTTGATCGAGAAAATCGAGAGCAGGTTCAATACCAGACTCAGTTACAACTCGCGAAAACTCTTCAAATGGAATTGATGACATTGAATGCTGCACTAGCAAGTGGTTAGACAAATGTAAAAAGAAGCGACCTGGAAGAATTTCGCCTACTCGGATGGGCGTCTGCCCAACGGCCTCAAAACTAACAACCCGCTTTCCTCGAGATTTCAATATACCACAGGTTTTCATTTAACGTGATAGTTCATCAGCTCGAAGATTGACAGTCAGCCTTACTTGCAATCGTTGATCCCGGCCTTGGCATCGCCATTTTTTCCTCTAGCATTGGGGCATGAAAGACCTCAGACAATTCGAAGACTTCATTATAGCGGTGATCGGCGAAATTGACGCCAGCGATTGTGCGGAGATCATTCAGGCGAATGGGGGAATCACACAACCATTCCTAGCCAGTAAGCATTCACCGGATGCTCGCGATCAATTTAATGAATTCGCCAATCGCATTCTAACAGCTGACATTGATACCGTCATTTTTGTTACGGGCGTTGGCGTCCAGACCATTATTGAACAGGCATCCAAAAATGTAGATCACCAGCGGTTTCTCGATTGCCTGGCCGACATTCACACTATTGCAGGATCACAAGCCGCGGCCAATGCGTTGCAGAAATACGAAATCATACCCAAAATTTCGGTCAATTCTTCAAATTCATGGCGTGAGATTTTAATAGCTCTTGACCAGTCGTTCTCGGTAATCAATCAGTCGATCGCTTTGGAAGAATCCGAATCGATCTACAGCCTGATCAGCGGCCTTGAAGCACGCGGAGCAAGAGTCGTTAAGGTTCCCTTGTTTGCCGCACCTTCGCCGCACTGGGCTCCGGTCGCAACTGAATTTTTTGAACAACTTGAGTCGGGCAAATTTCACATAATCCTATTCCCTTCTCCAGAAAACGCAGTAAGATTCTGTACACTCGCGAAACAGTTCGGGAAAGCTAAACTAACACGCCATTTGCTAGACAATCATCTTGTGCTGGCAATCGGACAAAACACAGCAGAAATCCTCTGCGACCGGGGATTCACTGTAGACTACTCCACTGAAACGACTGATCCCGTGGTGGGTATTCAGGAAATCAAAACACAGATCAGCCAAATTACAAAACAAAAATCGATTATCAGAGTCAGCATGTCCGGCCCAACAACCAATAACTCAGATCCCAACGCCCCCTGGTACAACAGCCCATTCATGAAAGCTTGCCGTGGTGAACCGACCGACGTCACGCCAATCTGGATGATGAGGCAAGCCGGACGTTACATGGCTGAGTACCGAGAAGTTCGCAGTAAAACGTCGTTCTTGGATCTTTGTGGAAACCCACAGCTATGCAGCGAGGTGATGTGCACTGCCGTGAATCGACTTGGGGTCGACGCAGCCATCATTTTCTCGGACCTACTTCCAATTCTAGTTCCAATGGGGTGTGATTTGGAATTCGTAAAAGGCGATGGCCCTGTAATTCATAATCCCGTTAGAACTCTCGCAGATCTCGATCGCATTAAACCGCTCGAATCCAACGAACCGCTTCAATTTGTGATGGACACGGTCAAGCAGACCCGGAATGACTTACCTGCTGACATGCCTTTAATCGGGTTTGCAGGCTCCCCTTTTACGCTCGCAAGTTACATGATCGAGGGCGGTTCAAGTCGTAACTATGCAAACACCAAAACGCTCATGTACGGGGATCATGGTGCTTGGGATCAACTAATGCAACATCTGGCGAATTCAATTTCACTCTATCTTTTAGGACAAATTGAAGCCGGCGCTCAGTGTGTTCAACTCTTCGATTCATGGGCTGGGTGTCTGAGCTTTGAAGATTACAAAACCTATGCCCACCCTTACGTCAAACGAATCATCGCTAGCCTTCCCTCCAACGTTCCCGTGATTAATTTTGCGACTGGCAACCCAGCACTCTTACCTTTGCTTGCCGACACCCGGGCAGCGGTTATTGGAATTGATTGGAGGACCCGACTGGATGATGCGTGGCAGACCGTTGGTTTCGATCGCGCTGTACAAGGAAATCTCGATCCTACCGTGCTGCTAACGAATCCTACTGAAATTAAAAAGCACGCAAAGTTTGTACTTGATCAGGCTGGCGGCAGGGCAGGGCACATTTTTAATCTTGGACATGGTATTCTTCCGCAAACCCCCGTCGACAATGCAATCGCTTTGGTAGACGCGGTTCACGAGTTGAGTCAGCGCTAACGAATCAATCCGCAAACAAATTTTCATCAGACGAACTGGCCGGTCTGCCAAAAGGACCAGCTTGATTGCTCGAATTGACTCCAAGGAATTCCACAGCAACCGTGGAAAGTTGAAGCTGAGAGTCTCGACTCCGATCCTGATTTTGTCGAAATTAAATGGAGGCAATGCCCTATCGCCCCCATGGTTTGATGGTGTGTGATAAAAAGTATTGGAAATCCATTCTTAAAAGGGCAAAATTGGATGAATTATCTAAAAACAATTCGGTTTAACGCTGTAATTCTCGGCGCCCGATACAACAATTTACAAAACACACACGTTGGCCTTAGCTTTAATTTTATTACCCAGATCAATGAATTACTCGACCCGGTAGCTTTCTCGAAATTTCAAACCCAGCTCAAAGATCGGCGACTACGATTTCAATTGACCACGCTAATTCGATTTCCTTAAAGTCAAGACTGCAACTGGCAAGTCAAAAGGCGCGTGATCTGCTTTT
>CALKNI010000091.1 GCA_938091115.1 uncultured Pirellulaceae bacterium
CAAACGATAGCTGAGGTTTACTTGGTTGAAAGATATAGGGATTGTCTTTCTGATTGTCGAGTCATTTTTCAATTATTTTGCCGTGTCGATACTTCTCAGGTAAGAAAGTAACTCAAAAATTTCGTCTTCGGTGAAACGGTCCATCAGTCCTTTCGGCATGATGCTCACGGATGACTTAATCATGTCGTCAATATCATCTTGTGCGATGATCGTTGGTTCTAGAGATTCTGGATTGGGTAGGATCGAAATTGTGTCTTTGTCTTCTGCCATAACAATCCCGGAAACTACATCTCCGTCGAGCGTGATGACTTTGCGAACGATGTACTTTGGTTCAATTTTGTGGGAGGGTTCAATAACCTCTCTTAGGATACCAAATGCATCACCTTTCCAGCGTGACCAAAGGTCGGTCAAATCTGGGCCAACTGCTTTGCCCACCTTTCCAACTTGATGGCATTGGGCACAAGTGGCTTCATTGAAGATTTTCTTGCCAATCTCGAACGTTCTTCCACGGAGCCCCGTCTCAATTTTATTATCTAGGTCTTCGATCTTCCAGGCACGCACCAAGGGGCGATTGGAGCCAACCGGGTCTTTGGGCTCAATTGGGTTCCGCTGGAATTCACCAAGGTTGTCGACGACGACCATGACTCCGTACATCCGCATCCAGTGCCCCGGGAAGGTGCAGACGTAAGGGTATTCCCCCGGTTCACTTGGCGCTCGGAATGTGATGCGGGACTGCTTCTCAGCTGCGACCATTGCTGTGCCAATGAGGACGTCGCTTGAATCAGGAACATACTGTTTCCCACTTGGACCAATGGTCGGTCCTTCCGCAGCGGCCTGCAGCGCGACGGTTTGCAAGGCATCGGGTTTCGTGATGACTAAGTTATGCGCCATCAGGTCTTCGTTTTTTAAAATGATTTGAATATCCTTGCCGGCTTGCACAGCAAACCAAGGGATGTCGTATCTCATTTCCTCTTCGACAGTGTGAATTAGAATGACTCTGACAGAGACGTCGCTAAGCCTTTTGCGATAACGGTCGCTCATTTCCAGGGGTAGCAGACCGAGTGTTTGGTCCGCAAGTTGCATTGCTTCGATAAAGGCATCGGAAGTGCGATCGGCAGCTGGCGTATCCTCAGCAAATTTGACGAGAAACGAAGCAAGTTGTTCAGAAACAAGTGCATCTCGATGCTTGCGAGGAATTTTCAATAATACCGTTACTGCAGACTCGCGTAGTTTCGGGTTTGAAACGAGAGGTGCTATTGCCTTGAAATTTTCCGAAAAGTCGGTGTTCATGCTGCCGATAGCTTTTAAGGCAGCAAGTCTTACGACTATTGGCTGTCGGTCGTTTAGCATCTCAGAAATTTTTGTGCTCAAGAAGTCGCGAGTTTTTTGGCTGGGAATTAATGGAATGGCTTCTAAGAGGTTCGCCATTTTTTCGGTGTTTTGGGACGCAATCTCAAAGGATCTCTCAGTTGCGCCTGTAATTAACAAGCCTGCAAAACCAGCAATGTTGAGCAGTCGATTATCAGATTCCGTTGCTTCTACAAGTGAACCTTGCTTCGATTTAAGAATCTCATTTTTCTGTTCAAGTAAGAGACTGACGAACTGTTTAGCTGAGCCTTTTAGTTCTCCTGCCGAATCAAAGTCAGGGATTAGTGCAAGTAATTCGGTTACCGGGTCAGTGTCATTAATGTTTGCGATTGCTTGAACGGCATTGTCGAGATCACCTTTGGCGATACCTTCTCTTCCCAGGATTTCTTGATGGACGAGCAAGTATTTTGGGTCGTCGTCGCTGCGTTCTACGAGTAGTAGGCGGGCATTATCTAGCCGTTTGAGTTGGTACTTAACAATTCTCGGGTTTTTATCGAGAAAGACTTTGGGAGGTTTTATCTCTTGGTGCGTTTGGGAATGCGTGTGGGTTTGCGCAACGGCTACACTAGAAGTCATGCCAAATAAGATGACGCCGCAGCACAGCGTTAGAGAGACAATTTTTTTTTGCATGGCAACTGGATTGAGGAATGTTGAATTAAACGCCTCTGCGGTTGGCAACCTGACCGGTCAAAGTTAATTGACGCCAATCGGTTTACCTCGCGATTAACTCAATGTGTGGATTGGAAACTTCCTTGTAAACCTAACGGAGGTTTGAAGGAATGAGTTTCTGCAGGGATTGTCGGGTTCTAGAGATAAGTTAGTTAGTTCCTTCGATAACTTTCATTGTTTCGTCTAGTAAGTATTCGAGCTGTTCATCAGTTTCTTGTTCCAGAACGTTTAAGACGGACTCGGCCACTTCTTCCGGCGGATAAAAACTTGCGGCTCTAACTGCTTCCGCACGTACCATTGCCGATTTATCGCCGATGGCAGCATCCAGAAGAGCAGTCGCATTATTAACCCTTGGGTGCCAGTAGGATAAAACCCGAACAGCCGCCGCCCGCGCGTGATAATCCTTAGATTTAAGCATTCGCTCGAGTAGTTTTTGATCCACTACGTTGTGGGTTTGATAGACCCAAAGGCCTTCTAGCATTTGGTGTTCGAAATTTGGGTCGGATGCATCAGAATTTGCGAGCCACTTCTTAAGTTCGGGAATGACCGATTCGGTTTCTCGAGCGGCGAGTTCCCGCCGAACGCGATAGCGGGTTCGATCTTCAGGAAGCTTTAGAAGGTCGAGAAGATCGGCAATTGACGCACCATCAATTTGTGGAGGCTGGACGAGAGGGCGGCCTTTATAAGTGATTCTCCAAATCCTACCGTGACTATGATCACGATTGGGTTCGCGTAGATTATGTTGCAAGTGTCCGATCAACGCGTTATGCCAGTCAACAATATAGAGTGCTCCGTCTGGACCAAACTGGATATCGACGGGGCGAAAATTGCCATCCTCACACTGGAGCAGTGGTTCGGTTTCAGTTGCAAAAAAACCAGATCCTTCTTCAGCCATTTTGTGGTTCAGAATCGCTCTTTCACTGATGACGTTATTGAATAAATAGTTGCCCTGCATTTCTGGTGGAAAGTTCGAACTTGAGACAATTTCACAGCCGGACGTTGGGCGAATACGTTTCTTGAGTAATTTTGGAGCATCCGGCACGCTTGCCTTCTTGGCAATGTTCATGGTTCGTTTGTAGTGATTACCTCCTGGATGTTTGGCAGGATAAGTTGTTTTGCCCGAGATAAGTGCCGACCAGTAATGCTGGCCACCGGAAGCGTCAGCGATAAAGTTTTGACCCCATTTGTCAAAAACATGTCCCCACGGATTGGCGAAGGCATAATTCGCATGGACTTCGGTCTCGTGAGTCTTGGGGTGGTAACGCCAAATACCTGCCTCGTTGCAGCGAGTTAAACCATAGGGGCTTTCCACTTGAGAGTATTTGAAGGTCCCTTCGCCAAAGTACAATCCTCCGCCCGGTCCCCATTCAAAGGCCGCAATGCCGTGGTGGGAGTCTGCTGTTCCCATTCCGACAATCTGCCGAACTCGGGTGTCGGCCACATCATCGCCGTCGGTGTCTTTCAGAAAAAGAATGTCGGGTTGTTGAGCGACAAAAACGCCCCCCTCACCCAATTCGAAGCCAGTCGGGACATAAAGTCCATCGGCAAAAACCTTGCACTCATCGGCACGACCGTCTGAATCTTTATCGGTAAGGATCAGTAATTTATCTTCCAGCTTGGTTTTTGGTTTCCAGTGCGGGTAAGAAGGCATGGTGGAAACCCACATTCTTCCTTTGTTGTCAAAGTTAAGGGCAACGGGATTTGCGAGCTCAGGAAAGTCTTCTTCTGTAGCAAAAATATTGATTTCGAATCCGTCAGCAAGCTTGAATTTTGAAACTTGCTCTTTGGCGGAATTGTATTCAAGAGAACCGAGCTTCCCTGCCTTTGCTTGTTTGTCATTCGGTCCGCCTACATTTGTCTTAGGATTGATAAAAGGGAGAGTGTTGCTGTCATCAATTTTGTCAGCGGCTTCGGCTCCCTGAGCGACGGCCCATAAATGTTGGTCACGGTTGATCGTCATTTGGTCAAGAATCTCTCTCTCTCGCTCCATGACGTCTTCGTTGTTGTACGTGCCATCAGATCCAGCCTGACCGCGTGTGCCATAAATGGAGAAACCGTTGACTGCTCGATAGCGATGCCACCAGTGAAAATTCTTGTCCTGGATGGCGGCTTTTAGTGGCAAATTAGTCTTTAGGTCTTCGCCGGATCGTCCGGAAAGTGCTTTGTTGAGTATTGGAGCAAGGGCTTGATAGCCATCATCGTTGAGCTGCATTCCGTCGAGAGTTAGGCGGTTCTCATTTCTATCGAAAAGTAATTTTGTAGGTTCAAAAATGTTGGCAAAGCCAACGCCATTTTTTCTGGCAACCGATTCGATTTTGGCTGTATATAAACTGAGGTTCTCATTCTGCTGAACTCCGTCCGGTAAGTTAACGTCCCCCGTGTTTTCGAAGGCTGTTGGTGAAACCAAGACGATCTTGGGTCCAATTCCCGAGGGGTTATACATTTTGGTTTTTGTGTCTTGAACAAGTTGATCGAGTTTTTCTCCAAACTGGTCCACTGCCGCTTTTCCCTCAAACGCTTCGTTGGAACCAAAGAACATAAGAATTACACTCGCGCGAGATCTTGCAAGGTGGACATCGGGTGAACCAAAGTTGAGAGACCGCAATCGCAAGTCTACTGTGTCACCAGGGAAACAGAGATTCCTGACCGTGAGTTCTTTGTCGGCATGAATTTGGTGCAGAAGAGTTTCCCAGTGGTTTCGGTGTTGCATGCGTTCACCAAGGGCATTGCCAATCAGGCAAATATGATCACCGATCTCAAAATCCACCGCAGCGTCGGTTTCAGGGGGAACTGCCGGAGTAACTTTTGCATTGGCGTCGAATTTGAATTCATCCGTTTGAGCCTGACTCGATTCAGTAAGGATTCCAAACGTAAAGAGGACAAAAGCAGAGGCAAGAAAAAAATTATGAGTCATTAAATTACCCAAATATGTTTTAATTAAACAGAGTGAAACATTGAGGGAATTCAATGAATACCCATCATGCTTCAATTCTACCGTGGTTTTTTGCTGAGAAAATAGGTCGAACGAATTTCTACTGTGGAGTCAAACTAAATCTTATCAGAGGTGGCCATCAGAAGAGTGGTCGAATTGATTGGCAGGAAAGTGAGTTTTGAACTTTTTGAACACCTAGTAAAAAGACGTGACGTTCGCAATTCACGCGGAGCAGTGAGGGTGGCGAATTAAGCGCATTGACAATCTTCACAGATTCTGGAGTCTGACTCTTAACTTAGTATGACAAATGGTCGAAGTTAATTTCTCTGTTTAGCCACCTGACGCATTACCTCGAGCGGCAATGCGAGGGAGAGAACAGTAACCTTCTCTTCGTCCTCGGTCGCTTCATTTTTGGCAGTCGGCGGTGGCGGCCCGCCCGCGCTGGCACCGCCAATCGATGGCGGAAGATTGCTTCGTAACTCGGCCAATCGTTTTTCTAATATTTCGATATTGCTTGTCAGCTCTTCCGAGGTCATTTTGTCGATTGCATCGTAAGTGAACTCAACTTCACCCGCTGTTTTGGCTTTTAATTCGATCA
>CALKNI010000092.1 GCA_938091115.1 uncultured Pirellulaceae bacterium
CTCAAACTTGGATTTATTAATGAATAATAAGTTACTTGCCGTCGCGGCTTCCGCCGTCATTGCTATTGGAGCGTTTTCGAGCGTTCTCCAAGCAGATGTTTATTTCACCGAAGGCTTTGATTACGCAGACGGGTCTTTAACGACTGTTTCAACGGACTGGACCAGCCACAGTGGAACTGATGGGCAGATCCAAGTGTCTGGCGGAAAAATCACTCTGACCGACTCACAGTCGGAAGACGTAAATCGCTTGATCGGTACCACGGTAACGACGGGAACAGTGTTTGCCGGATTTGATTTCTCTGTTTCGGCATCTAACCCCGGCGGAACTGATTTTGAGTACTTCGCTCACTTTGGAAATGGCTCTTCAAATTTTACCGCTAGAATGGACATCAACACTGCCGATGCCAATGGTTTTTTAGTCGGAATCAGTCACACAGCCACTGCTCAAGCTAGTTGGGGTTCAACTTTGGATTACGACACGGTTTACAGGGCAATCATCGGGTACGACCGAGATTCAGGGCTTGCCAATCTGTGGATTGATGCCTCACTCGAATCGGACACATCGATTGTCACGACGACATCGAATGACAACGACGTTGAGGGTTTCTATTTCCGAGAAGCAAGTTCATCGGTCAACGAGACGACTGTCGTGGACGACTTGATCGTTGGGTCGACTTTTGCTGATGTTGTCACCTTCAGTGCAATTCCAGAGCCGAGCAGTCTTTTCGTTCTTGGAATGGTTGGCTTTGCGGGTCTAGCCCGTCGCCGAAGAAGCTAAGGCGTCATCGTTGAAAATACACACGACGCAGCCATCCATCGGGTGGTCGCTTTTTTTATGCGCTCTCTTTAGCTTTGTTAGTTGAGATTTAGATTGGTAAATGACTATTTGATTTTGATTGACGGATACAATCTGATTTTCCAGTGTGGGCTGGAAGGCAGGTCACGTACACCGGCGTCACTGCAACGGGCGAGGCGCCGGTTGACCGGGGAGTTAAAGGTCAACTTGGCTGGTCCGCTACTGCGACGCACGGCAATTATCTTTGATGCGACTCGGTTGCCTGTCGGAGAGTCTCAGGCGATACGAATCGAGGATGGTTTGACAATAATTTATGCGCTCGACCATGAAGATGCGGATACGCTGATAGAATTGTTGATTCAAAAGAATTCCACTCCCAAAAAATTGACGGTTGTTTCAAGTGACCATCGGCTTCACAAGGCGGCGATTCGAAGGAAATCAACTCCGGTTGATAGCGACCAGTGGTTCGATCAAATTACCGGTGAATCGCCAAATCAAAGGGCGAACAGGCCAGTCGAGGCAGAGGGCAAGCCGTCATTCGAGGATCTCACTTACGTTGATTGGATGGCTGAATTCGGATTAGATCAGCAATCGTCTAGCAAAAATCAAAGTTCTGATGGACGGCCTGAGTCAGAATCACCGTCTAATTACGATCCTTTTCCGCCTGGTTACGCGGATGATTTGCTGGACGGTGACCAGTCGTAGCGGGTGTTGTATTGCAACGGCGGGCAGTTGAAGGGTGATTTCTAGGTGCGGCAAATTGGGGGTAGTAATGGCTGATTTTGATATTGCGTATGGAGAGACCGAGTTGCGTGAGGGTGGGTACGTCAACGACCCCGTCGACCGCGGTGGCGAAACCCATCGTGGAGTAGCGAGAAAGTTCAATCCAGACTGGGAGGGGTGGGCGTTGGTGGATCGCCTTAAGCGGGAGAATCCTCAGGATTTTAAGGCAGCGATCAATGAAAATGCAGAGCTCAGTTTATTGGCAAAGGAACTGTTTCGCGTAAGGTATTGGCTGCCCATTCGTGGGGATGAGATTCCAGATCAGCACATCGCAAACAAGGTGTTTGATACGGGGGTGAATCAGGGGGTCGCGCGATCCGTACGCTATCTTCAGGTTGGGTTAAATCGTCTCAATCGGAATGAGAAAGATTATGCAGATATTCAGGTCGATGGAAAATTTGGAGATCGTACGTTGGCGACAATTGGGGCGTTTCTTAACTTGGAGAAAGGACGCCCCGACTACTTGTTGAAAATTCTCAATTTAATGCAGGCTGCTCATTATCTTGATGTGATGAATCGAGATTCGACCCAGGAGCGGTTTGCTCGGGGTTGGCTGAATCGCGTTAATCTCTGTTGATTGCAAAGTGCTAACGTGCGGTAGGGATCGGTTTTTTCACCCGCCGGCGAAACGCTGGTTATGATTTCACGGTTTGCTATGGGGATCGCCTACCGACTGAGAGTGATCGCTTTGTCCGAGATATCTTTTCGACACCAGGCTCCATCCCAACGAATACACTTAATTGCCTTGTAGGCTTGGAGTTTTGCGGTGGCTACGGAGTCTCCGAGGGCGGTAACGCCCAAGACTCTACCGCCGTTGGTGACTACGTTCTGTTCGTCGTCCAAGCGGGTGCCGGCGTGGAAGACTTTGACGTCTTCGATTGCCGCTGCTTCCTCAAGACCGCGGATGATTTTCCCTTTTTCATACTGCCCCGGATAGCCGTCGGAAGCCATTACCACACAAACACTGGGGCGTTCATCCCATTGCAGAGGTCCAATTTCGCCGAGTCTGCGATCGACTGTTGCTTCCATTAGGTCGAGGAAGTCAGTTTTAAGACGCATTAACAAGGGTTGGCACTCGGGGTCACCGAATCGAACGTTGTATTCTAAAACTTTAGGCCCTTGGGGCGTCATCATCATCCCAGCATACAAAATGCCCCGGAATGGGTTCCGTTTTCGTTTCATGACGTGTACGGTTTGAACCAATACGTTCGACTCAACCCAGCGAAGCGTTTTGTCGTCAATCGACGGGGTTGGGCAGTAGGCGCCCATGCCCCCTGTGTTGGGGCCGGTATCGCCGTCGTGAGCACGTTTGTGGTCTTCGGCAGGCGGAAGTGTGAGAATCGTTTGTCCGTCAGTAATTGCCAGAATACTGGCTTCGATTCCTTGAAGCCGGTCCTCAATGATCATCTTATTGCCGGCGTCGCCAAATTGTTTTTGCCGGGCGATAATGTCGATCGCTTCCAGTGCTTCATCCCGAGTACTGCAGACAATGGCACCTTTGCCTGCGGCCAATCCATCTGCTTTGATGACGACTGGGCAGTCATCAGGTGTTTCGCTGTATCGCTCATTGATGAACCGCTCGGCGGGTTCAGCGCTGTGAAATTCTTGGAAATCAGCGGTGGGTACGTCGGCTGCCCGGAGAACGTTTTTGCAGAATACTTTACTGCCTTCGAGCTGGGCAGCAGCTCGCGAGGGGCCAAAGACTTTCAGGCCAGCATCTTCAAAAGCGTCGACAATTCCATTGCAGAGCGGGATTTCCGGACCGACGACCGTAAGTCCAATTTCATTTTGTTTGGCGAAGTTAACCAGTTCGGTGATGTTGTCGGCCGCAATTTCGATGTTTTCCACATCTTGTGCAGTACCGGCATTACCAGGGGCAACGAAAACCCGATCCGCTCGAGGGCTTTGCGATATTTTCCATGCGATGGCGTGCTCACGCCCTCCGTTACCAACAACGAGAACTTTCATGATGTTACGATTTTCTTGAAATGGTTGACTCTAAACAGGCATCATTTGACTGAAGAACGATTTTAAGGGATTGAAAGATGAATGACAGGGGCAACAATGGAATTGGGCCTGGTTCATGAAATCCAGGGCCAATTTTGTTACAATAGGTTCGTCGCTTTAAGCGTCTTACTAATATATGAAAATCCTAATCCACATTCAGGAATCGATAATGAAGCGAGTTTTTTGCTGCACACTGTTATTTGTTTTTTGCGTTTCGATGAGTTCTGTGGCGTTGGCACAGGATGGTTGGGGGAATCTAACCGGTCAAATTGTAATTTCTGGGGAAGTGCCCGAAAACCAGCCGGAAGACGTCAAGGATAACCCTGATAAAGCGGTTTGCTTGGTTGACGGAAAAATTCCGCTTGATGATGGGGTTGTGGTCAACGACAAGAACCAGCTCCGCGATGTCTACGTGATGATGTACACAGGGCGGGGAGCAGATACCCCCGACACTTACCACCCTTCTTATGATGCTCAAAAAGAAGTCAAGCTGACACTGGACAACGTTAAGTGCCGGTTTGTTCCCAAGGCTAGTTTTGCCAGACCAGGTCAAACTCTAATACTCAAGAACAGTGATAACGTCGGGCACAACTGTCGCATTGCGACAATGGAGCATGAGCATAACGTCAACATTGTGAAAAATGCTGCGTCTGAAATTGTTTTAGGGGAAGAGAGCGACAAGATTCCGGGTGAAGTGAAATGCGACATCCATCAATGGATGGACGCGATCATACTAATCCGAGACAATCCCTACGTGTCCATTTCTGACAAAGACGGAAAGTTTAAAATTGAGAATATTCCTGCGGGCGACTGGAAGTTCCAGTTTTGGCATAAAAAGGGAGGTTATCTAAAGACCATTGAGGTAAAAGGGTATGAGCCGGACCGGCGCGGTACAATTGAAACAACGATTAAATCCGGCGAAACTCTTGATCTTGGTACTCTTTCGTTACCAGGAGAAGCGTTGACTAAGTAGTGAGTGTCACGGTTCGCTCCAAAACAGATTGACCGATAGTCAATTGCTCGTTCGAATGGGTGTCTGAATGACGGGGCGGGTTTGTGTATGAGACTAATTGAATCCACACCCTTTTGCCTCGTTTGGCAAAAGGGTGTTTTTGTATAATTAAAAAGGCGAGCACGCCGCCCTGCTTTTTTGAAACGGCCAATTTTTAGAGGGATGGATTTTTTGATGGTGATCCGCAATTCGTGTTTTCTGATCGTGTTGATCGTTTTAATGGGCAGTTTTGTTGGTTGTTATCAGCGTACCGTGGCACCTTCGTTGACTTTTGATCAAAAAAATGCCGAAACTCTCGATAATGAAATTAAAAAAATGGAGTGGGATTAGTCGTTCAGTCGCTGTTTTGGGCGAATCCGGTGGCTCAGGTTAAGGAAATGGGCTGAGAACGGGTTTTACAATAGTTCTGTGACAATTTGTCCGGTCGACAAATTGGCAAAATCAGACAAAATACAGTATTGCTCTATCGTTAAATTCTGCGCCGTTCCGCTAAGAACTGTTAGGCCAATCTTGAAAGATTGGGGATTTCGTGTTTCGACTGTTTTTCCAACTCACAATCATCAGTTCCGCATTGCTGGTAACGGCAGGTTGCGAGAGATCCGAATCCCCTGTTTTTCGTTTCAACTCTGTCGAATGGGTGAAACAGGAAAAAACGCATCTCGCTGATGGTGAGCATTTCTCAGAAGAATACAAGACGGAAATCGGAACGATCATGACGGCGCTGTTCGGGACGCCGGACGATCCCAAGTTTCCATTCTTTCTTGGCGATGAAGACCCTGCTCACGATATCATAACAATTGACAATCTTAGAATGGCGGCGGGACCGACTCGCGTGGATAAGCGAGAGCCTGCCTCTGGTTTATATCGGGAGCACTGTGCTCATTGTCACGGGATTACAGGGAACGGAGCCGGTGATACCGCCGCGTCTCTGGAGCCATATCCTCGTGATTTCCGGTTGGGAAAATTTAAATTCAAATCAACACCGCTTAGGTCACCACCTACCGATCACGACCTAACGGAGATTTTGGTCAATGGAATTCCCGGATCAGCGATGCCATCGTTTAGGACCTTGCCGCCGGAGCAGATTCAGTCTTTAGTCGAGTACGTCAAATACCTGACAATGCGAGGACAATTTGAGCGTTTTCTGCTAGGCGAGTTGGCAGCCTTGGATGGTGAACCCTTGATTGATCTGAGTTTGGTTGACAAACCTGACGGCGAAGAACCCTCGGACGATGATATTGAGGAATTCGAAGATCAGATGTATACAGTGATTGGTGAAGGTTTACAGGAGCGGATCATTGATCGTTGGCTCCGGACTGAGCGGAAGGTCACCAAAATCGAACCAGCGCCACCAGAGTTCGACCTTAAACACGACGGGCACTCCCAGTTTGTTCAGCAAGGCAGGGAATTGTTTTTTGCCAAGGGCAATTGTATGCAGTGCCATGGAGATACTGGAGTCGGCGATGGTCAGTTAAACAATTTCGATGATTGGACGAACGATTGGATTAAATCTGCAGAGGTCGATCCTGAGGACCCGGCGACCTACTCTGATTTTTCTGCGGTGGGTGCGCTCCCACCTCGGCCAGTAAAACCGAGAAACTTGACCCGTCATTATTATCGCGGAGGCGATCACCCGAACGATCTTTATCTGAGGCTTAGGAACGGCATTGAGGGAACTCCGATGCCAGCTTCTACCGCAATGACTTCCGATGAGATTTGGGCAGTTGTCGCCTACGTCCGGGCGATGCCCTACCTGGACTCAAACAAGAATGGGGCAGCAAAACCTGTGAATGAAAAGCAGGTGATGAGATAATGAACCGTTTCTGGAGCGTATTGTTTCTTCTGGTTCCTATTTTGGGGATCGCCACGGTCCTGATGGCCATGTACGGGGTTGCGCCTTTAGAGTCAGCGTGGTTACCAAAGTCTTTGAGCGAAGCTGGAGACACCATCGATCAACTTTTCAATGGCATCCATCTGTTGTCGGCCTTCATTCTTGCAGGAACTGTGTTCACGATTGGCTGGGCACTGTGGCGTTTTAGCGATCGGGGAGATTCCAACGAGAAAGCCCTCTACGTCACTCACAACACTAAACTTGAGATTGCGTGGACGGTGATTCCAGCTCTAATACTTATCTTTCTCGCATTTTTTCAAATGAAGTCTTGGGCTGAAAACAAGATGGATCGTCCTACCGTAACGGTCGACGGAGTGACTGACTTTAAGCCCCCAATGGTCATGGTCAAAGCCAAGCGGTTTGGCTGGGAGTTTTATTATGCGGGCGACGACGGAGTTGTTGAGACCGAGGATGATATTTTTGTGGAGAATTTACTCGTTCTTCCGGCGGGTGAAGAAATTGTCTTGCAGATGGAGAGTCGCGACGTAATTCACAGTTTTTATGTTCCTGAGTTGAGGTTGAAGCAGGATATTGTTCCAGGGATGACTCAATTCGTTTGGTTCAATGCTCGCGAAGAAAAAGAAATTGAAATTATGTGTACCGAGTTATGCGGCTGGGGGCATTACATGATGAAGGCAAAATTGGATTTTGTTTCGCGGGCACAGTTCGATGCCTGGATCGAGGAACAAAAATCTGCTTACTCGCCAGAGTTCAAAAATGCGGCGGAGCTCTCGGCGTTGCTCCGAGACTCAAATAAGTCGTTTGCTGCGAAATTTTCGAATGATGCCAGACCGCAGTTAAAATTAAAGATTAATTGAGAATTTGATTGGGTTGGATCTGTAAATGGCAGAAGTTACTGTTGAAAATTCGATTACACCTGACCAAAAGGGGAATGTTCTTTCTCGGTTTGTCTGGACTTACGTTTTTGCAACGGATCATAAGGTAATTGGTCTACAGTTTCTTTTTTCATCATTGATTTGGTTTTTTGTAGGTGGATTTCTAGCTTTAGCGGTTCGCTGGCAATTAGCCTGGCCCTGGTCGGACATGCCAATTTTTGGACATATGCTGTTTGCTGAATCGGGAGGGCAAATGTCGCCCGGTTTCTACAATATGTTGTTCACGATGCATGCGACAATCATGATTTTTTTCGTGATCATTCCAATTCTTGCGGGTGCATTTGGAAACTATCTGATTCCGTTGATGGTCGGTGCGGAGGATATGGCATTCCCGCGATTAAACATGATGAGTTATTGGTTCATGTGGCCAGCATTCGTCTGTATCATCCTCAGCTTTTTCATGCCCGAATACGGTGCTGCGGCGGGGTGGACTTCTTACCCGCCGTTGAGCGTGTTTCAGGGGGATGCACAGTCGTTGTGGCTGTTGGCGATGGTGTTTGTTGGGATTTCATCCATGATGGGATCGATCAATTACTTGACAACGATTATTCAAATGCGGGCACCGGGGATGACAATGTTCCGAATGCCAATGACCGTTTGGGGGATGTTTATCACGGCAATCATGCAAGCCTTTGCCCTGCCCGTTTTGACTGCCGCCCTACTTATGCAGTTGTCCGATCGGTTGTTAATGACTGGCTTTTTTCTTCCAGAGAACATTGCAGTTAACAATGGTGTTGCGACCAGTGGTGGTGGGCAAGTATTGCTTTGGCAACACTTGTTCTGGTTCTACTCGCATCCGGCAGTCTATATCATGATTCTACCGGCGATGGGAATGGTTTCTGACATTATCTCTTGCTTTTCAAGAAAACCGCTCTTTGGGTACCGGCCTATGGTGTACTCGATTACCGCAATCGCCGGACTCGGTTTTATCGTCTGGGGTCATCACATGTTTATCTCCGGGATGAATCATACGTTGGCCATGAGTTTTATGGTTTCGACGATGTTGATCGCATTGCCGAGTGGGATCAAAGTTTTTAACTGGATTGGAACTTTGTGGGGTGGGAAACTGCAACTGACGACTCCGATGTTGTTTTGCGTTGGGTTCGTTTCCATGTTCGTCATCGGAGGTTTGTCCGGGATTGTGATGTCGGCACCGCCGGTGGATATCGTAATCCATGATACCTACTACATCGTCGCTCACCTTCACTATGTCCTCTTCGCCAGTAGCGTATTGGGTGTCTTAGGGGCAATCTATTTTTGGTTTCCGAAAATGTTCGGTCGAATGATGAATGAAAAGTTAGGGAAGATTCATTTTTTTCTGACTTTTGTTTTCTTGAATGGCACATTTTTCCCGATGCATTTTCTAAGTCGAATGCCTCGACGCGTGGCTGACCCTTACATCTACGAGGGGCTTAAGGATCTGTTGCCGCTTAACCAGTTCATGACGATCTGTGCGATCGGGATGGGACTGACGCAACTTATCTTTGTGGCTAATTTTTTTGGCAGTATGTTCTTCGGGGCGAAAGCCGGTCGCAATCCGTGGAATGCAAATACGCTTGAGTGGACGACCGTTAGCCCACCTCCGCACGGAAATTTTGATGTTCAGCCTGTCGTTCGCCGAGGCCCTTACGAATATAGTCATCCTTCTACAGAATGCGATTTTTTCCCACAAACCGAAACGAGTTGAGCGAGCTCAATTCATATTACATTCCACAAAACTCTGAAAAGACGAGTTAACTCGCATGTCAGCAATGTCAACGAACCCAGAAATCACGACGGCCAAAGAAACCACTAGGTTGCAAACCTATGTAGCGCTGACGAAATTGCGAATTTCGGTAATGGTATTAATCACATTCGCGGTTGCGGCGGTGTTAGCTGCGTATTTCGCGGACCAGACAATGGGCATCGGCACAATGTTTGGTGCTTTGGTAGGAATGTTGATGATTGCGTCGAGTGGCAATGCCATGAATATGTACCTCGAGCGCTACACTGATTTTCTGATGCCCAGAACTGCCTCACGCCCCCTGCCCTCTCAGCGATTGTCATCTACAGAGGTTGCAATGTTTGTGGCAGTGACTTTTGGTGTCGGGGTCGCGTTTCTTTACGGGATGGTGAATTGGCAGACGGCGGTTTGCGGTATTGCAAATTGGTTACTTTACGTTGTTATCTACACGCCACTCAAGCTAAAAACGCCGCTTAACACCGAGATTGGTGCCATCGCTGGAGCGATGCCCATAATTATGGGATCACTGGCCGCCACAGAAACTGTTGGCTTGGTGTGTTGGTCTTTTTTTGCTGTGCTGGTTCTCTGGCAGTTTCCTCATTTTATGGCGATCGCATGGATGTATCGTGATCAGTACCGCAAGGGTGGATTGAAAATGATTACTGTCACCGAGCCAACTGGTCGAGTCGCAGGTGTGAAATCGGTAGTCACAGCGGCGATGCTCATTGCTGTCAGCCTACTTCCGATTCTGGCTTTGAGGACGCAGGTTCATATTTGGATTTTCGCAATCGCCTCTTTGTTGCTTGGGGCTTATTATTTCAAAGCTGCTTGGGCATTTCGTCTCGATCGTAGCGATCAGGTGGCTAGACAGTTGCTGCGTGCATCATTGCTATACCTTCCTGCTTATATGCTGGTCTTGATTCTTGCTTGTTTGACTTAGTTTTGAGAATTGTATTATTACGACGTGTCGAGTTGGTGAATTTTAGACCTTAGATTTTTATAGAAAAATGAATTCAAAAGTGAATCCGTCCGAAGCAATGAGCACCGCCAACGGTGTTGGGGATGAGGGTTCGCATGGGCATATTAAATTGAAGTACCAGCCTGCGGTGCCCGTGCCCAAAGGCAAACTTGCCGTCTGGCTATTTCTGTCGACGGAAATAATGTTTTTTACGGCCTTGATTGGTACCTATATTGTACTTCGGTTCGGAGCGCCAGAGGGAAGTTGGCCGACTCCCAAAGATGTCCGTGTTCTCGAATGGCTAGGTGCTGTTAATACGTTTGTTTTGATCTGTTCCAGTGTGACGATTGTGTTTGGGATGGAGGCGGCGAAGCATAACCTGCCTGGCAAGGCAAAGACCTGGTTAGTTGCTACGTTTGTTCTGGGATGCGTATTTTTGGGAATCAAGGCGTATGAATATAACTCCAAGTTTGAACACGGAATCCACCCGGGGACTCCACGAAGTTTGCTTTACGATCGCGCCGACCTAAGTTATCTCTCTGCCCTAAAGGCGAATTTAGATGCGGAGATCTTAAGCATTGAGAAAACGAAAACTGCCTTGGTTTCTGAGGCCGAAGCAGAACATGGTCACAGCGGCGGTTTGGATAATCTAGTCTTGATTCGATCAGGTCTGGTTCAATGGACTCAGAAAACGGTTGGTGAATCTGAGAGCCCGATAATGAGAGAGTTAGCTCTTGAAAGTTTGGCTCACCAGATTAATCCTCGCGGTCCCAACCCAAGAGTGGATGCCTATCTGGCGGGTGAAACTGTTGATGTAAGAGATCGAATCGCTAAATTGCAGGGCCAACAGGAGGCCGTTGACGAGGAAGTCCGGGAGATACAAGCGACAGTCAATGCGTTGTCTGAAGAGCTTGAAGGTGAGCTAGATGAGGAAAAAAAGTCAGATATCGAAAGTAGGTTAGCGACGGCGACTGAAAAATCGAAGACGGCTGCGACGAAGGCAACCGAGGTTGTTGACCTGCTCGCACCTTTAGAAAGTCGGGTTGCTGCCTATGAGCAGTTTAATGGAATTCATGACGGGCTTAATGAGCATTTTCATCTGAGACTCCCGATGGTAATTCCCAGCGGTAACACGTGGGCGAATACCTATTTCTTAATGACCGGTTTTCATGCTTTGCACGTACTGGGAGGCCTTGTCGCTTTTGTTGTTTTGTTAATGTTTCGGTTGGATCGTTCCCGAGCTGGTTTGATGGAGAACGTCGGTTTGTACTGGCATTTCGTCGATATCGTTTGGATATTTTTGTTCCCTCTGCTTTACTTATTTTAAATTCATGATTGAAACAGACACCCTCGATCACCATTCGGCGCAGGATTCAAACACAAAGGTTTTTGTGTTCGTATTTCTAATGTTGTGCGTGTTGACGGGGCTTTCGTTTTGGGTCGCCAACTCCTATTTGATGGAGAATAAGGTAGTTGGCTGGGCGGCAATGATGATGGTTTCAGTAGCCAAGGCATTGTTGGTCATTTTGTTTTTTATGCACCTGTGGTGGGAGCGTGCGTGGAAATATGTACTCACAATTCCAGCCTTGATCATGGGGGTTTTACTAGTTTTGTTGCTGGTTCCGGACGTTGGCTTTCGTACTATGACCTACTCAAAAGATCGCCGAGAGAATGCTCCTAAACCTGTTGTCGGTGAATCCGCTGTCAGCGAAACGGTTGTAGGAACTTCTGAGACTCTAAAACTAGATTAAGGCAAGGTTTGGCAAAAAAATATGTTTGCACGAGTGAGAGTGTTTCTATGGGTTTTGGTAGTGCTGTCTGCTGCGGGAGTGATTTATCTCCGTTCTGTCGACAGTGGCACCGTTAATCAGCGCCGGGTAGCGTCTATCGATAAGGATGAAGACGACAGCACAAATCTTCAGCTTGACAGCACCGGAAGAGCGTTTGCCAAGGTTCCATGGGAACATTTGCCCAGTGTCGATCGTTTTGAACTTATTGATCAGGATGGGAACAAATTTGATTCGGCGGATCTAGCAGGGCAGGCTTACGTTGTCAGTTTCTTTTTTGCAAGTTGCCCGACGTTTTGTATGGATCTAAATAAAGAGATAGACCGTGTGAATTCAGCATTGAAGGGAACAGATGTGCGTTTCTTGACGATGACGGTCGATCCGAAAAATGATACTCCTGAAGTTTTAAACAGGTATGCGGAGGGATTTGGGGCGAAGCCTGATCGCTGGGCATTTCTAACTGGACAGAATTACCAATTAGTCGAAATTGGTGAGAACATGTTCAATGTGCCAGTGAATCCTGAAACACACACCGATAACATTCTTTTGGTTGATAAATGGGGGCGTTATCGCGATCGGTTTAAATGGGATCAACCCTACGATATGAAGCGATTTATCAGAGTAGCAAAAGAAGTTGCTGCCGAAACGAAACCGCCACTCGGGGAAAAAGTAGAAACTAGAAATGTTTTAGCCGGAGTAGAGCGGGCAGAGCTAAACGACATTCGCTGGGTTCGTGATTTTTTCCTGACCGAACGGACCGGTGAAAAGTTCTTTTCTCGCGATTTGACTGGCGAGGTCTGGATTGCAAATTTCTTTTTTAGTAACTGTCCGGGCGTGTGCAAGGCTCAGAATCAATACCTTCGTAACTTGCAAAAACGGCTTGGAGATGATTGCCCTAGGATTGTTAGTATTACAACTGATCCTGCGCGAGACACGGTAGAGCATCTCCGAGAATATGCCGATGCCCTTGGGGCTGACCCGGAGAACTGGCTGTTTTTGACGGGAAATCCAGTGTTGATCAAGAGGATTGGAAGTGAGTTTTTCAAGGCGGATTCGGGAGATGAGCATCACTCGTCACTGCTGTATGTTGTTGACCGGTGGGGCCAGGTTCGTGGGAAGTTTGATTGGGAAAACGCTGCTGACGAGGTGGAGATGATCAAACTGGTTAAAGTGCTTGAAGGTGAAGATCGGCCCAATGTTTGCGTTGACGAAGAAAAAGTAACAGTGAAACCTGAGGAACAAAAATGAGTGGAGAAGAGTTTTTTAAGCTTGAATCAAACCCAGCGCTTGGTAAAAAGCTGACGATCGTCAGTTGGGTTGTGACTGTCGCGGTCTGGGGTTTGGTTGGTCTCATGAGAAGTCCGACGAAAATTCCTTTGCCTGATGGTGTGACTTTGGATTTTTTGCCGATGGTGCATGCTGGATTGAATTGTCTGGTCGCTCTGTTTCTAATTTTGGCGTTGGTCTTTGTCAAACAGAGAAAGATTCAAATGCACCGGTTATCGATTTCAGCTGCGATGGTTTGCTCGGCGCTATTTCTTCTGTGCTACGTTGCATACCATTTTACTAACGAAGAAACCAAGTTTGGCGGCGAGGGATTCGCAAGAACTGCTTATTTTGTTTTACTGATTAGCCATATTGTTTTGGCAGCGTTAAGCCTTCCATTTATTTTACAAACGTGGATTTATGGATTCACCAATCAGTTTGAAAAGCATCGTAAAATGGCGAAAATGGTCTTTCCCGTTTGGCTGTATGTCGCGCTGACCGGGCCAATTTGCTATTTAATGCTGCAACCTTATTATGGGCAGTAGGGTAATGGTGGTTAGAATTCCTGAGTTGATTGTTTGAGCTTGGAGGGCAGATGAAATGGGCGACTTAAATTTAAGAAGATTCTCACGGATAGTTGGCTGTGCTTTTCAGGTTTTGGTTCTGCAGCTAGTGTTTTCTACCAGTTTACTTGGCTGCCCCACCTGCAAAGACGGCCTGCACGCCGATGGTTCTGCGGCAGCTTATGCGATGAGTATTCTGTTTATGATGGGAATGCCCTTTGTTATTCTGTCCTGTTGGGTGACGACCATTGTCCGGTTAAGGCAAGGTATTCCTGAAGCTGAAGATCTTTCTACCGATGGCTCGTCTGATGAGCAGACAGGCCTTTAGACGCGGTGTGGCTAGGATTTCAACTGCCCGCCCTCTCAAAAGTGGAGGGGCGTTGCTTTTCAAGCCAACCAGCGAACGATATTTTCACCCACTTCGTTAAATCTTGAAGTGTAAAAGTGGTCGGCTTCTTCGATTTCGTGAATCGTTAAAGAGTTCCAGCCATCTGATAAAAGTGCGAGGTCGTCCCGCAGGCCTTCAAAAGCAACGTTTTCATTGAGCTCTTTCTCGCCGAATAGCATCAGAGTGGGGATCTCAATTCGATCGATAAAATCGAGCCAATTAAATGACTCGGAGGGTCCATATTTATCGAGGTAACCTTGGGGACTCATCCAGGTAGGAAATGGAAACGGTATCTGAATTGGATTATTTGCTTGCTTCTGCTGGACCAGTGATTCACATTTTTTTATTGTTTCTCGAAACAGCTCGCCGCGAGGGGAGTCGCTTAGCTTGGCATGGCTAAGTCTAGTTGCTGATAGTGCGATAATGTTCTTGATACTTGGGTGCGATGCAAAGGCCTGGGAATAGATAGACTTAATTGCCCCAAGTGAGTGCCCGACTGAGGCGATGTTGGTATGGCCGCGTTTGACTAGAAAATCTGCCCACGCGGTGATGTCCATTTTGGAGTCTGCGACGTCCTCGAAAGCCGCGCCAACAGAGCGTGTCTTTCCTGCCCACGTGGAAGAATTGATCATGTCATGACCACGCGTATTGGCGATGATAACATGGATCCCAATGGACTCTAGGACTTCCGCTAGGTGGAATAAAAGTCTTGAAGAATAAAAGTTTCCACCGAGTCCATGTGTCAAAATGGCGGCGTTGATCGCGCCGGTTTCCGCATTGGTTACAAGCGTTTGCGTCGACTCGCGGTAAAACCCATGCAGCCTTACGAAATCAGAAGTGATGGTTTGAACCAATTCGCCGTGCATCAAAATCCTCGGCTCAATAAATGAAAAATCTGGGCTTGAATTGCTATCGTCGCGTCGGCGGAATCAGGCCGCCATCAAAAAATTCTGTCTCTTTGGATTTCTAATTTCTGGGCCGCCTGTTTTCCTTTAGACAAAAAAAGCCTCAACCGGTTTGGCAGAGGCATGATTTGCATTGGAGTGGATACCTCGCGGTAGCCGTTTTCTATTGGTTATCACCGGGGTGTAGGCTCAATTGTGAGAGCAGCTGTAAAACCCCATTTAGGTGAGCGAGACGTGGTCCGTAACGATCTACAAATTCGTTCAAAACGAATTCGCTGTCCATCATTTCTTCATGGTTATCGTTGACATCAATTGTCAGTGTTTGCAAGAACTCTGTTTGAACTTGCGAAAGTGCCTCAGCGGCCGCGCGGCAGCGTCGAGCCAGCAGGGGATTCGCGTCTTTCCAGTGAGATAGCTCATTCGAGCGTTGACGTTGACTGGCGTGCATTTGGTCGATCATTTCTTCCATCAGTTCATTCTGGCGGTCCTGCCCGGCTACAAGTTGCTGAAGAATAGCTGCGATTTCATTTTGACCTGCTCCCGAATGAGGGGCGGCAGAATCGCTAGCACTTTGGGCAACGTCAATCCGGAAAACTGGGGAAATATCTTGTGAATCGTGAGGCATATGATCAACGCTCCGGGAAGTTTTTTATGAATACCTAACTAGTATAAACCGCGCTATGGAAAGTGTCGAGCTTTTGCTTGAGTATTCATTATTTTTGAAATATCACTTGAGTGAAAAAATAGACTGACCCGAAAAGTTTTTCATTAAGCTGTTAAGAGAATCCATGTGTGCCATTAATTCGGTTTGGAGCAAGCCCTCGGTAAGACGTTGGTAATCTAAAGTGAAAAACCCGAATCCGCCGATGTCACATGAGCGTTCACGCGCCAACCAAAGTTTTAAGAGCAGCTATTTGACAAAAAAAATATTTTGGTTGTTGACAAAAAAACAAATTCTGTATGCATCGAATTTTGGTTGAAATTCATTTTTGCGACGTGAATTTGGATAATTCATAAGGACAGAGCTTTTGACCCAAGCGACTACCCATTCACTTAAAACATTCGGTTTTATGACCGTTGTTGAGTTGCCTTCATTAGGGCATTGCGGCGGATTATTGGTTGTTTCAAAAATTGGAAGGCCGATTGAATTTCATTGCACCGCACCAGTGGCAACTAATCGTGCCCAGCAGATCATGTACGGTGAAACTTATAGCGGTTTTCTATTTTCTGATCAGATAGGAATGGCGTTAATTGACAAAGCACGCGAGCGACCGTCAATATTCCTGACGGACCGTTCGGAGATGTTGCCGCTAACAGAGCTGATTGATAATCCGTTGGTTTTTGCCGAACCGGTTGATTCCAAAGGGGAGTTTGATGGTTCCGGGTTGGAGCATTTTGATCTTTCCGGGCAGTCAGTCTACTGCGTCAATTATCGTGGAACGAAAGCGACTGCAATCGCCGAGGGTGTACAAGAATTTGCTAGTCGACTGCCACTCGACGAGCCATTTGAAAGAATCCGGCAGGCAATTGAGGAGGCTCATTCCGTGCTTCGTGCGGCGTGATCAGGTTTCTCTCAAATCTTTAGAAGCGGTTTCGATGGATCAATATTTTAAATTAACCGAATCGCTCGACATCCAAAGTGCCTCATTGGAGAGTCCGCAGAATCAAACGCTTCGACCGGATGCGAGGTTTCCTAAAATAAACCCCGTTGTTTTGGAAACGACTTCGTGGAACGAGGCAATTGAAACTCAGTTGCCAGATCTTTTAAGCAGTTGGATTATGGAGTCACCGAACAGGCCTCCAGTCGTTTCTGCCAGATTCAAAGGTCGTCGAATTAAAACCAGCAGTTATTATTTTTCCGAGACTGGACCGGCGAAGCGTGGTAAACAGTCGTCTATCGCTGCGGATCTTTTTGATCCTTACGCGCCGAAAGTCTTAAAGGATTCGGTTAGTGAAGAAAGCAAGTCGGGCGTAAAGCTAAAAGAAAAAAAAGCAGCTACGAGAACCCGTATGAAGGCGCCAGCGGATGTCATCAAGCTGGAAGATCGCTTGTTTTATCTTTTACAGCCTCCGTTGGAAAATCTTCTCGACGGCAAGACGATGGAGTTTCCATTTGAGCCGTTTCCATTTCAGTATGCGGGAATTGCATTCTTGTTCCCTCGCAATAGTGCAATTCTGGCTGACGAAATGGGGCTGGGTAAGACAATGCAGACAATTGCAACCGTTCGGATGTTACTTCGGGCTGGTTTCATTAAGAGCGTTTTGATTATTTGCCCGAAGCCATTAGTGACCAATTGGCAGCGAGAATTTAAATCTTGGGCTCCTGAGATCACCGTGGCAGCCATTAAAGGGAACCAGCATCAGCGTGCCTGGCATTGGAAGACTGAGTCGGCGATGGTCAAGCTGGCAAATTATGAGCTTTTGACACGCGATGAAGCGTTGGTCACAGCTCCGGAAAATGAATATGATTTGGTGATTCTTGATGAAGCTCAACGAATTAAGAATAAAGCGAATGCGACGAGTGAGGTTGTGCACCGGATCAATCGGAAAAGAAGTTGGGCATTGACCGGTACCCCGATCGAAAATGGGGTGGAGGATCTCGTAGGGATTTGCGAATTTGCAGCCAAGGGAGCGGTATCGAGCGGGATGACGGCTCGGGAGATGCGTGGGCGAGTGAAGGATCTGATTCTTCGCCGCACAAAAGATGTGGTCATGAAAGATATGCCCCCAAGATTGATGCGGGATGCGGAATTGGAACTTTCGCCGGAGCAGCAAATTAGTTACGACGGCGCGGAAAAGGATGGAGTTCTGAGGCTCAATGACATGGGGGATGAATTAACGATCAAGCATGTTTTCGAATTAGTTTTACGATTGAAGCAGATCTGTAATTTTGATCCCGCGACTGGCATGAGTAGCAAGATAGAGCGTCTTAAAGCGGATATGGAAGAGGTGGCCGCAAGCGGTCAGAAGGCAATTGTATTTAGTCAGTGGGTGGATTCACTTGAGGTCATTGGCAAACAACTGATGGTTCACAAACCGCTTGAATATCACGGACGTATTCCATCTAAGCAGCGTGATCCAATTTTAAAAGAATTCAAGGAAAATCCAGACCGCAAGGTTCTTTTGATGAGCTACGGAGCGGGAGCTGTTGGTTTGAATCTCCAGTTCTGCCGTTACGTATTTTTGTTCGACCGTTGGTGGAATCCGGCAATCGAAGATCAGGCGATTAACCGAGCTCACCGAATTGGGGCGGCGGGAAGTGTGACGATTACCAGAATGATTATGGCGGGTACAATCGAACAGCGAATCCATCAGATTTTGGAAGAAAAGCGAGAGCTGTTCCGAGAGATTTTGTCGGACGGTGATGCACCTGCAAAGCGAGGTTTGTCACGCAACGAAATTTTTGGGTTGTTTGATTTAACGACGCCCAAGGGTAAAATCACGCCAGTCAACGAGGTTGGGGACGAGTTGGGAAAAGCAGCTTGATCCGGGAGTAGTTCACGATTTGTTAATCTGTTTTACTTTCGTAAGTGGTGGAGTGGTTGCGATGAGCATCTGGTAAAGGGATAAGCACGGCACTGCGATGTCAAATACTTCAACTAAATCAAAACCGAAACCTAATTGGTACCCGCCCTGGGCACCAAGGTTTTGGAATGGAATGCGGCTGGGCGACTACCTGCGGTTGATGAAAGAAAACCGATTTAAGATCCATCCGTTAAGATATCCAATGTTTGCCCTGGGGGGTGGGTGTGCGTTGATGAATTCGATCCTAGCTCAGGTTCAGGATGTCACTCACGGGAGTGTAATCGAGTCGGTTCAGCTAAAAAAGCCGCCAGTTTTTATTATCGGTCACTGGCGATCAGGTACGACATTGATGCATGAGTTAATGTCAATGGATTCGCGTTTAGCATTCCCAACCAATTTTGATGCATTTATTCCCAATCATTTTCTTGCATCTCGATTCTTTTTTTATCCGTTTTTAAAATTGCTGATGCCCCGTCAACGCCCCATGGACAACATGTCGATGGGTGTTGGATCCCCTCAAGAAGATGATTTCGCGTTGTGTGCTTATGGTGCGCCAACTCCTTACCGCAGAATTGCGTTTCCCAACCAACCGAGTCGAGAGCATCTGAATCTCAAATTATCCGATGCTGATCACGAGGTGCAGGAAAAATTGCACGGGGCAATGAATTATTTTCTAAAGGCGCTGACCGTTAGGTATGAATCCCAATTGGTTCTGAAGTCGCCGCCTCATACTGGGCGTTTAGAGCAGTTGGTCGAGTGGTTTCCAGGGGCGAAGTTTGTGCATATGGCACGGCATCCGCACAAGTTAGTGCCTTCCACGATGAGGCTTTGGAAACTGTTGGATTCGCTTCAGGGTTTTCAGATTCCAAGATACGATGATACTTGGCTCAAAAACTATATTTTCGAATGCAAGGATTTAATGTATTCGGCGTACTTTAATCAACGTGATTCAATTCCCAAAAATCAATTGGTTGAAGTGAATTTTGAAAATCTCACAATCCAGCCGATTGCCGAGATGGAACGAGTTTATGGTCAGCTTGAGATGGATGGATTTTCAGAGTTAGAACCAGCGTTGGTGGAGTATTTTGAACGTAAAAAGAACCATCAGAAAAATCCATTTACGATTGAGCCTTCGCTTGAGCTTGAAATTGATAACAATTGGCATCGCTATATGGATGTGTTTGGATATTCAAGTCCGTCTGGTCAGAGTGCGGGTTGACCCTCTGACATTATTGCTAGGAAGGCTGCTGTTGGATGGAGTTCATCTTAATCGGCTCAATTCCTGCCTCCGCCGATGAATCTGAGGATCGCCGTTTTGCATTCTTATTTCGTCCCGCAATTGCTGGTCCGTCATTTTTAACCGATTTTCATGGCTGACAAATTTCATAAAGAAGTCAAAGGTTGATGCAAACAAAAGCGTTATTGCGACGTGCAACGAGACACCAATTACGAGGCCTAACATTTTGGAGGCCATTAAATCGATTGGCAGATTTGCTAATTGAAAAAAACTATCTTGTTGAATCCAAACGCTCGTTCCGCCCGCGATTCCCGCGAGAATTGTTTTAGGAACCCCAGTGATAATTGTGAAAAAGCCACTGATTGAAAAAATATTTTTCCATGTGCCGGAAGCTAATCGTGTCGGATCAAGGGAGACTCGTTTGGGTAATAAGAGTGGTCCAGATTGAATCCAGTGGGAAATTACTCCAGCGACAACTAAAAGGCACAACAGAGGTGCGAGTTGCGTAACAACTCCCAGGATTGCGTGTTGGATTTGTTCAGTAAAATCTTGACTTGACATGCTGAGGTTACCCGGAGCCATTGTCCAAGTGTCAGCAGTCCAGTTGCGAATCCAGTGGCCTACATTACCGAGCATGTAATAAGTGATCGCAATCGCGCCCAGCATCTGTAGGGCGGCTGCCAGTTCGTGGCTCTTGACGACATCGCCATCCTGTCTTGCCTGTTGCCGTCGGCTAGGAGTTGCTTGGTGGATTCGGTCTTGGACTGACTCACTCATTTTTGGCGACCTCTTTGATCGAAGATTGCATAGAATCTGTGATCATCGAAACGAAGTGTTCTAGATCGTCGACAAATAGCCAAACGCTTCCTCCTAACGTCAAAAACACGGCAAGAAACATCACGATGAGATTGGAACTGAGCCCCATGCCTAAGAGGTTCATCTGCGGGTAAGTTCGGCTGACGAATCCTATTGCTATGGTCGCGATGAGCATTGCAGCAACTGCAGGTGCAACGCCGCGAAGTGTTAGTATGAAGCTTTGTTGTAAAAGCGTGATTAAAATTTCGCTTACCTGATTGGTCGCTAATTCGGTCCCAAGTGGTAGGTAAATAAATGTATCGAGAAGAGCTGAGACGACTAATTCCGGACCGCCAGCTAAGGCAAATGCAGCCAATGAGAGCACGGCAAACATTTGGCTGATGGTAGAAGAGTTTTCGCCGGTTTGGGGATCTAGAGTATTTGAAATTTGAATGCCAGCCATTTGACCAATAACGGTTCCAGCAAATTGAGCAGCTGAAAACATTATCATGACTCCCAATCCTAATAGAGAGCCAATAACAACTTCACAGAAGATTGCAGAAAAGAGACTCTCAAGATTGGTTGGTTCAAATTTGGGTGGAATGATCAACGGAAATGCAGTCAGACTTAAAAGCACTGCAATTCCAAGGCGAATTTTTAGTGGCACAACTCGACTGCCGAATATCGGAGCTGTCATCACTAATGATACAACCCGGGAGAACGCAAGGAAAAAGATCAATGCCGAATCCATCGTTACCCGCCTTTTTCAGTCCGGGGTATTTTGGATACGCGATAATGAGGTAGTGAGAATGGGTTGTTGGAGACGCCGGAGGGGGCGAGCGAGTCGCCTTTGGGGTGTGTCGGCAGCGATTGCTCAAGCTTTTGAAATTCTCCGATTAGCGAGAAGATAGAATTGTCTGGATTTGGATGAGTGGTATCTTGATTGGTGGCGTTTTCGTTTTTTGTCGCAATGGTATCAGAGGTGTGCTCGGTTGGGTTGCGTTCCGCCTCTAATGCTGAATTATTGGCGAATAGAGTGGGTGGTGGCGAATTGGACCATTGAGTCATTGGCTTTTCAAATGAAAGCCGAGCAAAATCAGTCATGCGTTCGGTAAGCCAGGGCAGGCAGATCCCAATCACGGCAACCAGTATCAGGATTTTGGGAACGAACGACACAGTTTGATCCTGAACCTGAGTCATGGTCTGAATGATGCCAATGATTAAGCCAACGAGCAGGCTTGTTACGAGGATTGGACCTCCAACTAACATGCATGTTTTCATGGCTTCGCGACTGAAGTCGATTGCATCTTCGGGGTTCATCTTGTGATCCAGTGAGATCGCGTAATTAGACGGAAGGACGGAAGGGAATTCGTTGTCTTGTTAACCTTGGTCAGGTGATTGGGATGAAGCTCTGAAGTAACATTCCCACAACCAGATTCCAACCGTCAACTAAAACGAACAGGATCAATTTCAGAGGAAAGCTAACCATGGTGGGAGGCAGCATTAGCATCCCGGTGGAGACAGTGACGGAAGATACAACCAGGTCGAGAACTAAGAATGGAAGGAAGATTTGGAATCCAAGTAAGAATGCAACCTTGAGTTCGCTAACCATAAAGGCAGGTAGCAGTACATTGATTGGGACATCTTGCGCACTGGTGGGTGCTGCCTCCGAGTATTCCGGTACGTATTTATAAAAGACCGCAATCGATTCCGCGTTTCCAGCGGCTTCAATTTGATTGGCCATGAAGGTTTTTACCGGTGCGATGCCGCGAATCCACGCTTCTTCCCAACTGATGCCATTTTCTGTTTGTGTATATGGATCGATTGCTTCCTGTTTTACTTCGGTCCACACAGGGGTCATGATCAACAACGTTACGAACAGTGAAAGAGCTGTCAAAACTTGAGTTGGTGGTAATTGTTGTGCGCCAAATGCCTGTTTAAGCAGTGTCAAAACCACAATTACTCTTACATAGCAGGTTGTCATTAAGACAATCGCAGGAGCTAGACTTAAAGTTGCAAGAATTAGGGCAACCTTAATCGATGAAGTTAAACCTGCAGGAGATGTGAGTTGGTCAGTCGGTGAAGATAGAAAAGAAGTGAGCGAAGGTTGGTCGGAAGCAGCAGCGGTTTCAGGTGAAGGAGTCTGTGGAAGTGTATTGGAAGAGGAGTTGTTGGCTGCTAATCCAAGTTGATTCCTCACCTCGCTAGGCAGCTGATCTGTAGCTGTTAGCGCCTGCGATTCTTGAACATTTAGTAATTCTGCGCCGGTCATCTCTGCGTCAACACCGGTGGAATCGAATTCAGTATGCGGAAACGATTCTGTGATTGACAATTGCCCTGAAACGGATTGGGTGTTAATAAAAAAACCAATGCTTAACACGGTTATTGCGCAACACCGCAGAAAGGCAGTTTCAGGAATCGTTTTGGAATGATGATTGTGCAATGTCAAGAATTAAAAATGAATTACTGATTAGGCTTCGAATACCGAGTTGTTTGAATTGCCAGATAGGTCGAGCGTTCGGAGGATATTCGCAAGGTTGTTTTGTTGCTGTGCCTGAGATTGGGCTGAAGGAGACGGTACCGCAGGCCCGGCGGCAGCAGCAGGTCTCATTTTCGGTTGAAAAGGATGTCGGCGGCCACTGCATAACGCGACTAGGTACTCAACTTCATTTGGGTCTGTGATTTCCCCGATTGCCTGAGAGCCCTCTGCGCTATTGATTATTAGTAAGAGTTTGCTGCCCAAGCGAATCAGTTGTAGCTGCCGCTTCGGACCGAAGGGAATTTGTCCCATCAGCTCAAGGACTTCTCGTGGTAGGTTTTGATTACTGGACGGACTTAGTTTTCGCATGATCCAAACGAATCCGAAGTAAAGACCAAGAACCAGGGCAAGGCTGCCGAGCATCCTTCCGACGTCAGAAGAGGCGGTCAGTGTTTTGAATTTTCCGATCCAGGATTCAACATCTGTGAATGCGGTGCCAAAACTTGATAGTTTCGTAACGGTCGAATCTTGCTCATTCTTGACGGGCGCTAGTGAGAAACCAGGGTCGGGGTTTGGAGGGAGTGCAGGATCTGCAATGTGATTTGCTTTGTTATTCCCATCCCACTCTTCGGGGTCAAACTCCGGAAATTCTATTTTAATAGTACCCGCTTCAATTGGAATTTTCGCGGCCCCATTTTGGAAATTGGTTTGCGCGAAACTGCAACTTTCGGGCACGATCCAGGGGGACAATAAAATCAGGAGGCAGGCAAGTGAACTGCAAGATTTATCGGATCTGCCGAGAGACAAAGTTGTTTTGTTGAATTTGAAAATTTGTCTCATCTCAGAGGCCTTGTCGGACGATAACGATTATAGGTCAGTGTGAAATAATCTTTGAATTACGCACGTAAAAAAATAAGAGTGATCGCCTGGGCGTCGCTCAATCTCTCCAGAAGATCGCGGGCACGACTTTTCGCGGAATTTGCCGTGGCTCGCAAGATCAATTGACGCTAGCATTTGCCAGACTCGGAAAAGCTCTTTTTGCTTTGCGGGTGATCCGGTGAGTTGCGAAGTGATGCAACGAAGCGTTTTGTTTAGGCAGCGTCTCGTATCCAAGACTCGATGACCCTTGCTGCCGCATCTGGATCTTTTTCAATCAATTGCGTTAGTCGAGTTTCTGAATCGGGTGAAGATTCAGAAGCACTCACAGGGATCGCATTGGAGTGCTGGGTGCTTCCTGAGAATTGGGAAGTGTTGGCCAGTGGAAGTGGATCTGAACCTCGCGAAATAGATACCAGAAGAATCAAACCTACCAGTAAGACAACGCCCGATGGCCAGTTTTCGGTGGCGATTTTTTTAAGTCTTACATCCAAGGGGACTGTGGAAGTTGTGGTTGCTGGAATTAAGTTAAAAGCAATCAAGTCATCGCATTTCAGATCGGGTGTAGATGAAAGAGATGATTCGATCTTTTGGGATATTTCGGATTGGAATTTTTTAAATTGAGAGGCGAATACGTCTTGATTCAAATTACGAGAATTTTGATCTCTCAGAGCAGTTTGAGTTTGCGAGGATTGGGTACGTTCGATTATCAGTTTCTCAGGAACATCGATGGAGATTGAAACGAGCTTAGTCATTGTCTTTGGTGTTGAGTCCGTTTGAATCTTACCTGTTGGCTTTGGATAGACAGCGGTTTCAAGTTTTATCACGTCGTTAGCTCCAGCCTGAAGAATTGAAGGTTTGCGAGCATTTAATCCTTGGGGCGGTGCTTCTACTACTTGTTGGTTTAGAGCAGAATTGGAAATGACCTTATCAATGCTTACGGTTACGGTTGCTTTGATTTCTGGATACATGGTAAGCGCATCATTAATTTGAGTTTCACAATAACGCTGTGCCTCGGAAATGTCAGTGGCGACTTGGATTGAGTTGTTGGTGTTGGGTGACTGGGATTCGTTATGAATCAGCCCTGTTTTAAGGTCAATCATGACAATGTCTTTTAAATCGACGCCGGCTGCGACTTGAATGATCGCCTTGATTGTTTTTACACGTTCTTCTGTTAGAGGAAGGTCATCTTTGGTGGCAAGAGAAATGGTGGCTCGGTTTTGTTGTTTTTGAAAGGTTGAAAATCCGATTGGTTTATCCATTTCAAAGATTGCCTCTAAGATGTATGGCAATCTGAGGATGGTCTTCTCAATTTTCTTTTTCTTGGCTTCGAGCGTCATAGCATCGCGAGTGGATTTTGGGAGAAAGATGCTAGGGGCATCCTTACTTTTGTCATTCGATTTTCGGTAGTCTACAGGTTCTTCGTTTTGCCTCACAATCGCCTTGATATATTCAAGTCGTTGGTTGGTTGGAACCAGTAGCTTACCTTCGGTGTTTGTTTCGAATTCTTCGAGACCCTCGCGGATTAGGGCAAATTCAAGGCGATATAATTCGCCTTCGGTCAATTTAGCATTCGGGTAAAGTTCGCATAAGCGTGATTCGCTAGTCTGTTGTTTGACTTGAAATGCGGCGAGGGTAGCGAGCATGATAATGCTGACAGAGAGTGCCCGGATACGCCGCTGTTTGGCAAATCTGATTACGGTTTCGATTGTGATTGGCTTGGTGTCCATCAGATTGTCAGTACGTTGGAGATTGCTCAAGTGCGTCAGGGCTCGTTAGTTTAAAATTTCGAAAACCGATTTTCTGGGGTTTGGTTTTTGTATCGTCGCGGGACGGTGAGGACGTGAGCGGTTCCGCCTTGCGGGCAATTCCATGTGTCGATTTGGGCGCCTTGAGAAATCGCGGTCCGGTGAGCGTCTCTCAGTTGTTTTGATGCGGGGAATGGGATGATCAAGGGAAGCATTTGATCGGCATGGTGAGCAGTTGTCTCAACGTTACCAAGGGGCATGCCCAAAGAATCGGCGACCTCAAGTTCCCATTGGTACTTTCCATCGATTAGTGTGACTGAGATTTCACCGCCGTGTGTCATTGGTTCAAGTGCATTTTCTATTAGAGATGACACGATAGATTTGATCTTCGAGGTGGCAACACATGCCTCTACTAAATCAAAGTCTGTTTCGAGTAAGACGTTTTTGTTTGTCATTTCAGGACGATAGCTCTCGAGGACATCCTGAATTAATTGTCCAATGTTTTGAGCGTAGGCTTTGTCACCTTCGGGCATTACTCGGCTGGGATTCAATTCCATGGACGTTCGATCAGTTGATGATTATTTGTGCAAAAAAAGCGTTGATTGAAACGCAATTTGTCGGCAGCATCAGGGACGACTTTTAGCTGAAACGCAGCGATAGAGTCAAGGCATCTTTTACTTGATGCAATTTATTGCTCTAGAGTGAGTCGTTAAGCAAAGGCCGGCTTTAAGCGCATGATCAACGTAAAATCTGGCAAGAAGCGAGCCGAACAGAGAGGCAAAGCATCGGCGGTATGTCAATCTCAAATCGATGTGCTAACCCACTGTAGAGTCGATCGTTTCCATGATCCAGCGATTCATGTCCGATAGCGTTTTTTCGTTAGTGCAGGTTTCGGTTGGGTACTGCCGCAGTGTTACTGAAAAACCTGCAATGTGCAGTAAACGAAGTTGCTGGCACAATTGGCTTTGCTCGAAATTTTTATTGGTTCGACCGTGTGCCCAGAATACCGGCAATTGTCGACTTTCCGCCCAGCAGCCCAGCGGTTTTTCATGTTCGGGCAACGGCCCGTTCATGGAAATTACTCCAGCAAAAAGTTCCGGTCTCTCAAAAGCAATTCGAAAGGCCATCGTTCCACCAGTGCCTGCACCTCCAATGAAAATCCGGTTAGATGCGATGTTGTAGCGCATCGAGGCGGCATCGATCGCGGCAAGAATGGAATCGTGTGCGAGGTCAATTGTGTCGACTTCTTGTTCCCAGAAATATCCAGCTTCGAAATTCCCAATGGGAGATTGTGGGGCGATACCGACAAAATTCCGGACGCTGGCATGAGGCATAATGCGTTGGATTTCGCTGGACTGCGACCCGTCTGAATGGAGCCAAACAATTAGTGGGTAAGCGTAGTTCTTTTCATAATGGAGAGGCACAAACAAAGAGTACTGATCGGAACGATTAGTGATTTTATCGAACTGATCGAGCGATTTAGGAGTCGAATCTTTGGACGAGATTTCATCCGAACCGACCGAGGCCAGAGGGCTAAGTTTGATTCTATTCATGCGTCTGTCGTATTTCCTTGACTGACGAGTGTTTGAGCTTTCCAAGGTCTCAGTTTTTAAATAACTTGGAAATGAAAGTCAACTGCATACGCCGCAAAAGAGGGTGTGCGGCATCATGCCAAAAGAGATGGGCACACCCTTTTTAATTCATGATGGCTGCTTTCACGAGCTAGCAAAATAAAAGGACTTTCGAATGGAAAAGCCAGTCATGATCTTGGTCGAACACGACTGGCTTTGGCTGGACTTTGTTAGCTCGTAAAAATCTTGCGTTACAGTAGATCTTTCACTTCATCGCGTTCTTCTTTAAGTTCTGCCAAGGTGGCGTCCATTTTTTCGCGGCTAAATTCATCGATCTCTAAGCCTTGTACAATTTTGTATTCACCATCGTGACAGGTGCAGGGAAAAGAATAAATTAGGCCCTCATCGATTCCGTAGCTTCCATCGCTTGGAATGGCCATGCTTACCCAGTCCCCCTCGTCCGTGCCGGCTTCCCAGGTTCGAATATGATCGATCGCTGCGTTTGCGGCAGAAGCTGCACTTGAGGCGCCACGAGCTTCGATGATCGCAGCTCCCCGTTTTTGAACGGTAGGAATGAACGTATCCCGATACCAGTCCTGCTCAATTTGCTGGGCAGCTGATTCGTCGGCAATGGTGGCGTGGCTAATGTCTGGGTATTGCGTGGAGGAGTGATTTCCCCAAATTGTCAGTTTTTTTACGTCGGAGGAGTGTTTTCCAGTTTTTGAAGCTAGTTGGCTCAGAGCGCGATTGTGATCAAGCCGGGTCATCGCAGTGATGTTTCCATGTTTGATCGAAGGAGCGTTTGCCATGGTAATTAGTGCGTTGGTGTTCGCCGGATTGCCAACGACGAGGACCTTGATGTCCTTTTTGGCGTGGTCGTTTATCGCCTTTCCTTGCACCGAGAAAATCTTCGAATTTGCGGTTAAAAGGTCTTTTCTTTCCATCCCCTTTCGGCGGGGCATTGCACCGACGAGAAGGGCGTAGTCTGCATCAGCGAAGCCGACATTGGGATCATCGGTGGCGACGATTCCGTGAAGTAGAGGAAAGGCACAGTCATCAAGTTCCATGACGACCCCTTTGAGCGCATTCATTGCGGGAGTAATTTCAAGTAGCTGCAGAATGACCGGCTGGTCAGGGCCTAGCATTTCACCTGCGGCAATACGAAACAGCAAGCCGTAACTGATCTGACCTGCAGCGCCTGTGACCGTAACTCGAACCGGACTTTTCATTAAATTTTCCTTGATTTAAGTGGCGAATGAACTGAGATAAAATTGGGACTAACGAGATTTTGATAATTCAAAATCTCGTGACAGTTCGGAATTATCGTTTTTAGAAATTCTCTTGTCTTAGAGATCCCAGATTTATGAGTGATTTGATGTATGGGGCATTAATTGGTTTAAAAGAACAACCCTGTGTTGTGAATTTTGATTGTTGGAAACGTCTCTTTCAAGGGGAGAGCCGCTGTTTGGCCCTGTAGATCGTCGAATTTCGTTGGATTAAATTCAGTCGAAGCTGCAATCAGCCGTCGATACCAGTGATGTCAATTTTATCGGGAAGGTTCTCAAGAATATTCTCTAGCTGGGGTTTTTGCTTTCGATCAACAAAGCGAAAATAGCAGATTAAGAAAATAATCATCGCTACAACGCCAAGAACGAAAAACAGTAGCCCCCGGTCAAGCACGTCGATACCCGATTCGGCCATAATAGGCTGCTTTGCAATGATCAAAGGGCTTAACTGGCCAGTTGACTCGACGGAATCGGTACGGGCGGATTGGTATTTCCAAAACCGAAAAAAGTAGCCGTCGATTACGCATTGCTTCCGTTCGATATCTTGAGGCGACATCCCATCGGGCAGTTCAGTACAACAGACGGTGATTGGGAATCGCTGGTAGTCGAGTTCGCTTCCGTCTTTTCCACGAATAATGATTTTTGCTCCACCTAGATCGGGGAAGATCATGAGTTGGTAATATTTTGAAATTTCCAAACGATCCTGAATGTCTTGGTGGGGAATACTGACTGGTGAGCAGGATCGAATGACCCCTTGAAGGTGGACTGCGTTGCCAAAGTGATCAGGTGACCCTGAAAAAATGTCACTGAAGCTAAGGACTTCTGTTGGTTCTTTAAATAGTTCTACCGGCGTTCCATCGAAGCGATTCATCGCGGCAAGCATTTGGAAAAACGCTTCAGCATCTCGGCCCATAAGTGGGCGGGCATTGTTCTCTTGGATCGAGTCGAGTAGCCCTAGATCGAATCCGAGTTTTGAGAGTTCGACTTGATTGGCTGAAATCTTATTTGTTTTTTCTTGGGGGTACCATTGAATCCTGTCAGTAATAAATACTAGCCGGGAACCCTCGGCATCAAGAATTCTGGAATAGAGAAACCCGGAGATGCGGATGGGTTGATTGAGTTCTGTGTCGACAGGGAGTGCCTTGGGAACAGTTCGGGACAAGACGATCAATTTTTGCGGAGGCTCTTTGCCGTCATCTGTCGAATGCGGAATTGTCTCACAATGGCAAATATAAACGCCTTTGATTTCGTCATCAGATGAGCTTTGCTTAAAGGCAAATTTTTCAATTTTGGTTAAACGTGCCGGACGATTAAATGTCCAGAAACGAAAATCTTCGGTATGAGATGTCATGTCTCGCCAGCTTGTATTTTGGGAGAACTGGCTGTAACGGGCGCGACTCTTGGGGGATGTGTTTCTCACGCGGTACAAGAGTTGCTTCAGCATGGGCGCTTCGAAGTCAGCCGGTTGGTCGTCGTCTACTTGGTAGGACTCACTGAGTGAATAGCCGGACAGTTCAAGTGGAGTTTCATCGTGTTCTTGTTTTCCACTGACGGTCAGCGGCAGAACAAGCAATAGGCTGAAGGTGACCCATGAAGGTGGCCAACCAAATGCGTTTTTCAATTTCATGTAATTGGCTTCAATCATCGGGGTTGGTTTCGTAAAGTGCCATGATTTTTTCCCGATCAGTTTGGACTTCAGGGCTTTTTACTAAAGCGCCCAGCGAGTCATGAATGCGTTTTTTTGTTGATTTCCCCGGAGACTGTCGTTTGGTTCGGGAGGTTTGGAATGCAAACCAGGCAATAAATGTTGCTCCCAACGGAATCACAACAAATGCTGTTATTAAGGTCGTTGGTGAAGGTTGCCACTTGTCAAGGAGCGGCATGGGAGCCGAGGCAATAGTTAGCAGGTTGGGCGCAATGATCACTGGACATTCTTGAACTGAAGAGTCGGCAGCGACATAGCTACGAATTTTAAAAAAGTAGCCTGGGATTTGAACCAGTTGATTCACGTCCATGAATTCATTGCCAAGTTTCGGGAAGCTCGCAGGTATGTGTTGGGAATAAACACAATACGGGCCGAGTTTGGATTCGCGCGGTCGGACCCACAGGATGTAATAGTGTTCGATTCCCAGAGCGGTGTCTGCCGGCAGTTTCTTTTTTCGAGCCGAACGAACCCAGCCTTCAATAGCAATTGGTTTACCACGGTAAATGTCCGGTTGTCCCATGAGTTCGATTCGATTGACAGAAGCGGCGTCGACTAATTCATCATGAGCAGCATTTGGGGAAATAACTTTCTCCCATGTACGAATCCAGCTTCCCGAGTCGCCAGTCCAGCCAAGTGAGGTGCGGTCTTTTACTTGTTGAAGCAAGAGATCGTCGATCACTACTTGTAATCGAATAATCGCGTTCTGCTGGTTTAAGGTTGTGTCTCTCCCCGAAGATGATTCCGACAGTGCGGGAAAAACTTTGTCGGCCCAGATGGTCTGCGATTCATTAAGTTGCTCCAAGAGCTCAATCTTTTTGGAGGTTCCATCGGTTGCAATGGCGAGTTTGTCAAATAAGGATTGCTCAAAAGAATCGTGCTCTCGTTTAATGAGTTGCACGATTGATTGGGCTTCCGCCTGTTGATCCTCAGAGGTCGCGATTCCGTTTCGAATCCGGAAAGTCAGTTGTAAAAAGCACTTTTGCGAATCGGGGGAAAGTTCTCGGAACAGTTGTTCCCAGAATTGAACGGCAGCGGTTGGATAGTCTCCTTGATAGGTTCCAACGACAGCCGAAGCGGATTGGCTAGACAAAGGGCTGACTGAAAATGACCGACTAAAATTTTTTAGGTTTGGGTTTTCCGGGGTGCTGCGAGGATTGGGAGCAGTGCTTCTATCTTCCGTGTTGTTCTTGAATTCGATCGTGGTTGAGGGGGCATCGGAATCATTGCCTAATTCGATTGTTTTGACGGAGGTTGACTGCCGTTCAAAGCCCATCCATTCCCAGCGTTCAGGTTTTCCGGCTTCATTCATGGCGACGATGATCAAGATTAACATCGAGAAAAGCATTAAAAGCCTTAACCGGATCGCTTTGGAGGTTTTGTCAATCGGCGGCACAATCGATTCAGGGCGAGCCAGTTGGTTGTTCTCTCTGGAGGATTGGTCGAATCTCATCGATTTGCCTTGTTGGTTGCGCGTTTTACAATATCTATTGATTCGGCCTTGATCGCCGTAGTTTGGTAATGCGAGAGGATGAATTATTGCAAAAATTCAAGGTCCGAGAAGGTGGACATGGGATAGATGTGGTTTTTGGTAAACAGATCGGTACGGTGAATCGCTAAGAATTAGAAGCGATAAACCCCGACCTACCCTATTCTTTAGATCAGCATTGTCCAAAAAAATTAAATCTGACTGCTGAATTGTTTGATTTTGCGTCTAAATTGTCGACGATTAGGGTTGGGGCGAGCGGAGTTGTCTTTGGAAGTGGGTTCGACTGTGGTGTGGTGCTTTCATTGTTGTTTGTAGATTTGCAACTTCGTATGATTGCTTCGCGAGGTTAAGTAGTAGAAACTATAGCTCACAATCCCTCGGCCTCCGGGCGGTGGCGGGTGCTTTGGTTGACAACTGGTTGTTTAATAGCCAACTATTTTTAAGGATTTCGGGCTGTGAAGAGAATTGCGTTACCTGTGAAGAGCATTGCGTTAATTGTCGTAATTGTAACGGGATTCTTTAGTTCACAAGGACGTGCAGACGAACCTGCCCAAGCCTTTCTGGATGCCCTTCGTGATAATAATTATTATGATGTCGCGATCGATTACCTTGAGGGTTTAAAAAATAGCAAAGCTATCTCTAAGGAATTTAAAGACGCGTTGCCGTTTGAAATGGCGCAAACTTTGATTGGAAGCACTGCTCGGATGAGAGATTTGGCTTCGGTCGAATCGCGGCTTGACCAGGCACAGCAGCTGTTGACTAATTATGCAGCCAACAACCAATCGCTAGAAGTCTCTGCGAAAACGTTGCATTATCAAGGTAATCTTCTCTATCGCCGGTCTAATATCTATTTAAAACAATCAGAATCGGATCGCTTGACATCTGCCGAACGAGAAGTGTTGTTCGGGAAAGCAAGACAAAATCTGAAGGCCGCCCTTGCTAGTTACCAGAAAGCCAGAAAACAGGTTCGTCGATTGATTGATCCTGAGAGTGATGATGCAATTCAAATTGACCCTGAGGATCCATCCACGCTTCGCCGAAGAGATCAGTTTCAGGCGACTTATACTCAGGTGCGAGTGAGCATTCCCAAGGTAACCGAGCAACTTGCCGACACCTATTTAGAAAATAATGCAGAGCAAAAGAAACTTTTAGCAGAAGCTCGTGATGAGTACGAAAAGGTGTGGGAAGCATATCCCAAATTCATAGCCGGCCTTAAATCTTGTGTTTATTCTGCACGCTGTAGTCACAAGCTCGGGGACAACAAAAAAGCGTTAGACCTGTTGAATGAAGTATTTATTCTCGGCGACAACAGCATTCTTAAACCGATCAAATTGGAATCGTATCTATTGGCGTCCGATTGTTGGTCAGCGTCCAAAAAATACCCCTATAAGCAAGTCATCGAAATTCTGGAGCCGGCGGTCAATTCGTTAAATAAAGTCGAAGTGCGACAGGCGGATTGGTTGAGAGTACAGCTAGAGTATTCGATTGCAAAGCACGAAAAAGCAAAAGAAGTGAAGGCTGCAGGCGGTCCTCGGGCGACGAGTGATTCGAACCGGATCGACCGTGCGGCGGCCAAAGTCCTTCGTAACGTAGCTCGCGTTGCGAGCCCTTATCGAGAACGCGCCAAGGAGCTGCTTGCAGAGTGGAATGTTGATTTTTCCGAAGTTGCCGAAGGAGATGCAGGCCCTCCTGAATCATTTGATGACGCACGGCAAAAGGGCAAGGACTTTGTGACGGATCTGGAGTCTGTCGTGGGTGAGGCGAGCTTAGCTAAAAAGAAAGCTGCAGCCGCCCAGGGTTTAGAAAAAGTGGAACTGGACGCGGAATACAAGGAGGCTGCTGAGGTGGCGTTGCGGCAAAGTGGCGAGGCACTGGGAATGTTTGATCTGGCATTACAGTTGGCTGAAAAATCTACTTTGCGAGCCGATATTAACAATGTGCGTTATCTCCAGTGTTACTGTTACTTTGCCACCGAGCGATACATTGAATCAGCTTTGATTGGCGAGTTTTTGCTCAAGAAATACCCGAATGTCGAAGGTACGCGATCGGCGATGACATTGTTGATTCAAAGCTATTCGATTTTGCTGGATAAGGCCCTGGAAAGCGACAAAGATTTTGAGCGATCGAGGCTGAATGCTGCGTGCGATGCTGTTTTACGACGCTGGCCAGGAACAACCGAAGCGGGGGTCGCGGCCAGTACCATGACTCGATTAGCGCTAAACGATAAAGATTTTGATAGCGCTAGGACATACTTTAATCAGATTCCGAAGGATGCTGTTTATCGGCCAATCATGAGTGTCAAGCTAGGGCAACGGCTCTGGTTTGATTATAAAGCAAAAGCTCGAGTTGCCGGAGCAGACCCGAAGCAACTCAGGTCGCAGATGGACAAAGCGACGCAGTTGATGGCGGACGGGGTCAATAAAACTGTATTTGATGAACTTAATTATGAAGTCGCTCTGGGAGCTTTGTTACTAGTCGATGCAAGGCTAAAGTCCGGGGAAGTTGATCAAGCGATTGCCCGGCTTGAATCTAAAGAGATCGCACCGTTAGATTTGCTAAAACAACAGCACCCAGCGATCACGGGAACGGCGACTGGTGAAATTTACCGTCGCGAAGTATACAAAACTGCGATTAAAGCGTATCTAGCGGCAATGAAGGGAGCGGATGATCAGCAGCAATGGATCGACAAATCCCGTGGCGTGATTGACGCGATGAAGGCCGACATCAAGGATAGCAATGACCCGAATGATGCGGCGCGAGTGGCGTCCATTTACCAACTCATTGCGATTCAGCTCAAGGAACAGTTTCAATTGCTGGAAGAGCCTGAAAAGAAACGGAAATTTGCGACCACGCTATCGGGTTTTTTAAGCGGAATTCAATCCGAATCGAACGATGCTAAGACTATTTTGTGGGCCGGCTCTACCTTGCTTTCGGTTGCTGATTCTTTGGCAAAATCAGGAATGGATGATTCTTCCAAAGAAATGGCGAAAGAGGCTCAAGTTGCGCTGACCCGAGCTCAGAAGATGGGGTTTGCAGGCGATCCAAAAGAAGCAGTAATGATTGCTGAGTTGAAGCGTCAACGAGCGCTTGCCGCCCGGCGAAGTGGTAACTTTGAATCTGCAATGAACGAGTTTTTAGAAATACTCAAAGAGTCGCCGAATTCCCTGAATGTCCAAATTGATTCGGCAGAAACGTTGCAAATGTGGGCGAAGGTTGGGAAAAATCAAAAGCGATACATTGAGGCAGTCAAAGGACGAGACCCATACAAAAATCCCAAAACAAAGCGTACGCAAAAGCGAATTTGGGGGTGGGAGAAAATTGCTTTGGCGACTCGTAGTAATGAAAAGTTCCGTAGCACTTTTTATAACGCGCTTTATCATGTTGTCGAATGTCGACTTGAATATGGTATTTTGGCCAAAAATCAATCTGCCATTAAAGCGGCCGGTAGTGAGATTGCAAAGGAAAGAAAACGTGATGCTACGTTTAGTGGTAGCGAGATGTGGAAGCAGAAGTTCTCTGAGCTGGAAGCAAGGGTTCAGCAGAACATCAACTAATGTTTTTAGAGAGTAACCTGCGGTTTCCGCAGATAAAAAAACGATAGGAAAATTGAGGTCAGAGTTTTTCAATGAAGCAAATTAAAAAGACGATCTTTGGTCGAATAAAACTAATCCTTGTTCCCACCCTTTTTGTGGGATTCGCAAATTTCGCTAATAGTCACGGACTATTAGCTCAAGATGGTGTGTATCAAGTAAAAGCGTCTGGTGGTAATTCAAAAACCAGTGGTAAGATTACGGGGATATCTCCTGATGGTGTGACCATTGATGGTAAGCTCGTGCCAGCGAGCAAAATTGATCGAGTCTCGTTTTCAAGGGAACCTGCGGATATAAATCGGGCTAGAGATCAAATGGAAACCGGACGATTTTCCGATGCAATTGAGTCCCTAGGTAAAATTGATGCGGCTAAGCTGACGCCGCAAATGAAGGCCGAAGTCGACTTCATTCGGGCCTATTCCATGGCTCAAAACTCATTGCGAGGCGGTGGTACCACACCCCAAGAGGCCGGTGGAGTTGTTGCTGCTTTTATCAAAGAGAATCCGACCAGTTGGCATCTTTATCCAGCGATTGAACAATTAGGGAAGTTGTATTTTTCGATAGATCGGACAGATTTAGCCATGGTGCAGTTTGCGAAACTAAGTCAAGCCTCTTGGCCAAAATGTCGACTTAACGGTGCGCTTCAGTTGGGGATGTTGGCAACCGACAACGCCGCCGATGCGAACGCGGCATTTGATTCAATTCTCAGTGATAATTCTAATGACGATGTGACGCAGCTTTACAAACTTCTCGCCAAATGCGAGAAGGCTCGCGTGGCCGGAATGGGAGCGGATCCAGCTGCCAGTATCTCCCAACTTAACGAAATGATTGCGACGGAGAACTCGGACAACAAACTGTTGTTTGCCCATCTTTACAATGCCTTAGGTGCTGTCCATCAAAAGAATTCGAAATGGAAAGAGGCAAGAACAGCCTATCTCCACACCGATCTGCTGTTTGCTACCGAAGGGGAGCTTCACGCAGAGGCATTGTTTCATTTGTCCAAGATTTGGGCTCAATTGGATGAAACTGACAGAGCGGCGATGGCGCGAGACACGCTTAAATCCCGTTATCGTAATTCTTATTGGGCGGGAAAATTATAAAGCCCTAATTGGCGAGGGCTTGGCTCATTTTGTGTGATATACTTAGAACAACTGAGTTTTAACATCAGACTTTTCATTGACATGATTTTTGGAGACAGGACGCTATGCAGTTTATTAAGGGGTCGAAAGCCAGTCGTGGCGTCTTTGCCTGGACACCTCGAGTACTGATTTTTTCAATCATATTTTCGGTATTCGCGTTTCAACCGCTACTTTCCGTTTCGTCGTCACGGGTGCTTGCTCAGGACGCTGGTCAGCCCGCCGCTGAGCCCGCCGCTGAACCGGCCGCTGCAACCTCACCGGCGGCGACGGAGGAATCGCTTCTGGGTTGGTTAACGGATTCATTAGGTTGGACCTACATTCTTGTTTTTCTTTCCCTGTCGTTCATTTTGGTTGCCCTGTTCATTATGAACTTGCTATCGGCGAGGCGAGAATATGTTTGTCCCCAACATTTAATTGACGGGTTTGAGGCCCATCTAGAAGAGAAGCAATATCAAGAAGCGTATGAGTTAGCCAAAACCGATGAGTCTTTTCTTGGAAATGTTCTCTCGGCTGGATTGGCAAAACTCTCGAGTAGCTATTCGGCTTCGGTTGCAGCAATGCAAGAAGTGGGAGCCGATGAAAACATGAAACTTGACCACCGGTTGAGTTATCTTGCTTTGATTGGAACGATTAGTCCCATGATTGGTCTTTTTGGAACGGTTCATGGAATGATTAACTCGTTCTATGTGATTGCCAACGGCGGCGGTACACCCGATCCGAACAAGCTTGCCGAGGGTATTTCCACGGCTTTGTTGACCACCTTGATCGGATTGGCGATCGCGATTCCAGCGATTGCTGCTTACAACATTTTGCGAAATAGAGTTCAGCGACTTGTGCTTGAAGTTGGAATCACAAGTGAGAATTTAATGGGCCGATTTGAAAAAGTGGGAAAGAAAAAAGACTAGGCTGATTCCTTTTCTGTTTGTTTCGGTGGTGCCATGAGATTATTTAAGAAAAAAAGTACTGAGATTCTCGAAGGCGATTTGACGCCTATGATCGATATGACATTTCAGTTGATCGCCTTTTTCATGCTTCTGATAAACTTTTCGGAAGTGGATCGAGCCGAGGAGATCTTGTTGCCAAGCAGTGTGCTTGCTGTCCCGCCAGAGGTTCGCCCGGACTACCAAATTATTTTGAATTTGGAACCAAGCGGTGTGGTGGTCTTCGAAGGACAAAAAAATGGGATTGACCTATTGAATCCGTTGTTGTCCCGTCAGGTTGATGCGGCCGCGCGAGAAGGTATCCGCGATCCTGCTGACATTGCCGTGATCATTCGATCGCATGAAGATACACCGACTGGGGTTGTCCAGGAATTGATGGCTAAGTGTCAGGAATCTGAACTGCAGAGCTTTAGCCTCCGCGTCAAAAATCAAAAGTAAACCAGTAGAGTACGTCCATGCAAATGTCAATTTCGGAACCTGAAGAAATCAAAATCAATATGACCGCGATGATTGATATCGTGTTTCAGTTGCTGGTATTCTTCATCATGACATTCAAAGTCGTGGCGATGGAAGGTGACTTTAATATTAAAATGCCACTTGCTTCTGAATCTGCCGATTCACTTGATGAAGAGCTGCCCGATCTGATCACGGTACGACTCGAAGCTGGCGAAAATGGAAACATCTCGAGCATCATTGTCGATGACAGTGAAACGCTTCGCGAAGCGACTATGTTTCCCGATCTTACGAATATTGTAGAAGATCGATTGGCGGGTGAAGGGAATCCCGAGCAGGGTTCTGAAACCGAAGTTGAGTTTGATATTGATTACAATTTGAAGTATTCGTATACGGTTAAAGCGATCGCTGCGGTTTCCGGAAAAGTAGTGGGAGACGGTAAATTAAAACCGCTTATCAAGAAGGTCAAATTTAAAGATGTAGGGAATGGACTTTGATTTGGATTAGGCTGGTTCCCGCTTTGGGTTCAGTTAGATTTGCGATTATTTCGTTTGGGTAACCTGTGACTCCGAAAAATCGTCCTTTTTTATTACACTGCGAAGCTCGTCGAACGCAAAGCCGAAGATACCATTAGGTGTTTCGGCTTTTTTTGTTTGTGAAATGAAAAAATTAAAAAAGGGTAAACTTCGACGATTAGCAGGAGCCGCAGTTCCTGATGCCAATGCCGCGGTTCGTCAAGCGGAAGCGTTCACGCTTTATCTTCGAGCCGAATGCCATTTGGCGGAAAATACTGTGGCGGCATATTCACGGGATATGCGACGATTCATTGGATGGCTTGAAGGTCGGAAAGTAGGTGACTTGACGATCACGGAGTTGTCTGATTTTGTGGGTTTCTTGAATACCCAGCAATTGGCTCCGGCTTCGATTGCGAGGCATATCGTAGCGGTCAAAATGTTTTTCCGTTATCTCCAACTTGAAGGTTTGCTGGTCGATAATAAAGTTGAGTTGTTGGGGAGTCAAAAATTATGGCATCGAGTTCCTTCGGTTCTGTCACCCAGGGAGGTCGAGCGATTTCTTAATGGACCTCGGCGAATCGAGATTTATTACTTCCGTGACCGTGCGTTGTTGGAAATGTTGTATGCCACTGGTTGTCGAGCTTCAGAAGTTTCCAATTTGCGCCTGCGTGATTTACATCTTGATGAGCGATATTGTAAGTGCGAGGGAAAAGGCAATAAACAGCGGATGGTTCCTCTCGGAGATGCAGCGATTGAGGCAGTGACTGCCTATCTCGATAGACAACGTCCGCGGCTGGAAGCCGTGCGTTCCATTGAAGTCGACTGGTTGTTTCTTTCTCGCGGCGGCCGGCGATTGAGACGAGAGGCCGTTTGGGAATTGGTTAAGAAATACGCCTTGATCGCGGACGTTTCGGTTTCCATTAGCCCCCACACGTTGAGGCATAGTTTTGCGACGCATCTCCTGGCGGGGGGAGCAGATTTGCGACAAGTCCAGGAAATGCTTGGCCATGCAAGTATTGCGACAACGCAAATTTACACTCACGTTGACCAGTCGCGTTTGAAAAAAGTACATCAGCAATACCATCCACGCGCCTAAGCTCAGTAGATCCTTGCGTCTGTGTTCAGCCTTGGAAAGGTCTGCTGAGTCAAAGATCTGAGGCAGTGGGCTGCGTTATTTGTCGGTTCTAGTGGCTACGACAATTCGATCATGGCCACTGTAATCTTTCATAACGCGCACTTCTGAGTAGGCTTGATTGTTTCGTACTAAATCGACGCAGCGGTCCATGATGATGGGGCTTGTTTCGAACATCAATGCGCCCTGGGGAAGTAAAAACTGGGCAGCATCGTTAACGAGCCTCTGAATGATTTCAGTTCCATGATCTCCGGAGAAAAGCGCGATGTTTGGTTCATGGTTTTTGACTTGATCATTCACCGTGGAAATTTCGAGTTTACCAATGTAGGGAGGGTTGCTGACAATCAAGTGGACTGGGTTACTTCCAAGCGGTAACGCATCCAGCAAGTCACCTGCAAAGAAATGCATTTTGGAATCGACGGCGTGATGAGCTGCATTTGATTTCGCAATTTCGAGTGCAGGCTCGGAAATGTCAGTCGCTGCAATTTTGCAATTTTCGATCAGGGTCGCAAGCGTCACGGCGATACAACCACTACCTGTTCCTACATCGATGATCCGAATTGGATCGCTGTTTAAATTCTTTGCGAATTCCACAGCGGCAACAACTAGGTGTTCGGTTTCCGGTCTTGGAATTAATACATTTGAATCGACTTGAAAGCGAAGGGAGTAAAACTCACGGTGCCCGGCAAGATAAGCAACGGGTTCTCCAGCCGCACGACGTTTGACCCAATCGCGGAATTCAATCAATTGTTGAGCAGGGGGTTGCTCGTCGAAACGGGTGTAGAGTTGAATTCTCTGGCAATCTAAGGCTTCCGCGAGCAAAACTTCAGCTTCCAAACGTGCGTTCCCGATCGTCGATTTTGAGAAAAAATCGCTCGTCCAGTCTAATAGCTGCTTAATAGTCCAAGTTTGTTCAGGTGTATCGGGCATGCGTATTTCATTCGAAAATATGGTCGCCGTCACTGCGGCTGGGCTTCCGCAATTATTCTAGAGACATCGACGATCGTAACGTTTGACGATCGTGATCGATCAGTGCATCGGTCAAAAATTGCACGGAACCCGAGATGATTTGGTCAAGTTTATAGAGAGTCAAATTAATCCGATGATCGCTGACCCTGTTCTCCGGGAAGTTGTATGTGCGAATCCGCTGGCTGCGATCTCCAGAACCGACAAGACTTTTTCGCTGGTCGGCTCGTTGTTGATTCTCCTGTTGCTGAAGATGGTCGTATAGCTTCGATTTTAGAATGCGCATTCCCTTCGCAAGATTTTTATGTTGAGAACGTTCTTCAAAACACTTTACAACAACACCAGTTTCGTGGTGGGTGATCCTCACTGCTGAGGCGGTTTTGTTAACATGCTGTCCGCCGGGCCCACTACTGGCTGCATATCTTTCTACGGTATAGTCTTCCGGCTTTAATTCGATTTCAACATCTTCGGGTTCCGGAAGCACAGCGACGGTAGCCGCTGAGGTGTGGACGCGGCCTTTCGTTTCCGTGTCAGGTACACGTTGTACGCGGTGACCACCACTTTCATACTGAAGTTCTCGATAACACCCTTCCCCTTCGATAGAAATTGTGACTTCTTTGAAGCCTCCCAGTTCTGTGGTGCTTGATTCAAGGGCAGAAAATTTCCAGCCCTTCACTTCGCAGTGCTTACTGTACATCTCGTAGAGGTTGCGGGCGAACAAGGCAGCCTCATCGCCGCCGGTTCCTGCGCGAATTTCCATGACACAGCGAGAGCGATTGGCATCTTCACCGCCAATTGTCATTTCTAGCAGCTCATCCCAATAACTTTCGCGAGTTTCTAGGGTGGTCTTGAGTTCTTCTTCAGCCATTTCTCGTTCTTCGAGATCACTGGAATTTGCCATCTCCCGAAGCTCTTCAATCTCGCCAAGGAGATCGGTGAATCGTCGATATCTTGTTGCGAGTTTCGCAAGGGATCCATGCTCCCGGGCGACTGCTGCCATTTTGGAGGAATTGGATTGGACTTCCGGGTCGCTTAGCTGTTGTTCGAGTTCTTCAAATCGCTTCAGTTTTTCATCGAGCATTTCGCGCATTTTGTTTGCCTTTTTAGTGGGTGCATTACGAAACCAAACGAGTTGGTTTGAAATGCCAGAGGGATTAGGTCAACGACGGTGCAACTTGCTCGCCGGCTAAGACTCCAAAAGCGATTCAACAACAGTGCTAGATGGACGAAGGATGAATTGGGATTTGTTGAGTGGCATATTTCCGACCGTTTAAGACAGTAAAAATATATCAATCGGGAAAAATAAGAACAAGCCGAGGGAAGTGAGAATGGTCCGATCTAAGAAATTCAGTGGCCTAGAGATTTTTTTCCTTTAGCCGTTCTGCGAATATGGCATCAATGATTAGCTGTAAAGAGTGGTACATCACAATTGGGATGATGTTGAATCCTAAATTGACTGCGGTGGAAAGCCCGATCATGAGAGTTTTTTGGCTGCCAGAGAAGCCAACTGCGATTTGTTTCGGGCGTGGAAGCCCGATTATCTTGGTCGTAAAAATTCCCAGCCAAAAAACGGTTACGTGTACCGAAACCAAGATGGCCGCAGTAATTAAAAGGTCTCTAATCGAAATCATCGAATCAGTTTGTTTTTCGAATCGAAGTCCCATTTTTACCGCTCCAAGAAAAACCATTGCAAGAACGCCAATAAGCGCAAGCCTGCTAAGTAATGGTTTTGCCTGCGTGGCCCAAGCAGCCGACAAGCGATGGCGGCGAACAAGTTGTGCCAAGGCAATTGGAACAACGACGTACAAAAATAATTTGTAAACGGTGCCTACGAGTTGAGCCGATTCAATTTGGTCGCCAGTTTGCAGAAAGATCCAGAATGGCATTACAAAAAAACAGGTAGCATTGGTCAGAATGGTCACCATTACCGCCACGCTGTCGTCTCCGCCTGCATAGCGGGTGAGAACCGCTGCGGACGCGAGCGTGCTGGGGGTTGCCGCGGTAATGATGATACCCGGTCCCAGTTCTGTTCCTGCCAGGGCAGCTAGCGGCCAGACCAGCAATGGAATTAGAATTAGATTGAAGGCCGTTCCAAGTAATGGCGCAATGGGGCGTGCGCAAGACTGTTGTAATTTTCCAAACTCCAGCGGCCAGGCCATTAGAAACATCGTTGCTGAAACGACCGACCATTTTAGCCATTCGATCTCGGCGAGCGTTTCAAAAGGATTGGCAAATTGAAACCCCAACGCCATTAATAAAAGAAGGGAGGCTAAAAACCAATGTTTTTGAATAAACTTCATGGGTGAATCGGTGTGGATGTTTGTGACAGCGGTTCTATTCGAACGATTGTAATCCCTGCTGCCAACCACACTTGATTGGTTTAGAATAGAGGAGGCTCGAGAATCGAGCGATTTCATTTCCCTCCTCAGAAACCCAAACAAGAACATGCTTCGATACTGGACTGCCGGCGAATCCCATGGAAAATGCCTTTTGGCTTTAATTGACGGATTTCCTGCTGGATTTGAGATAGACACCGACAAAATCGATGAATTACTGGTCATGAGACAGGGCGGTTACGGCCGTGGAAAACGTCAGACGCTTGAGCAGGATCATGTCGATATTTTAACTGGGGTATGGAAGAAGGTTACCTTAGGGGCCCCAATTACGCTTAAGGTGCCCAACAATGATTACAAGTTGGAGCGGCTCAAAGAATTACCTCGCCCACGTCCTGGGCATGGAGATTTGAGTGGTTCGTTAAAATATCTTAGCTCGATGCGGGGGATTTTGGAGCGGGCGAGTGCCAGAGAAACCTGCGTTCGGGTTGCCGCCGGAGCGCTGTGCCAACAGCTGTTGGAGTATTTTGGGATTCAAACACTCGGCTATGTCGTGCAACTTGGTGGATTAAAAATTCCAGCCAAAGATGGAACTCTTGCGCAGAGAAAAACCTGGCGCAACGAGAGTGAGATTTATTCGCTCAATCCGGATCTCGACTGTCAGGCCAAGTCATTGGTGGATAAAACCAAAAAGGCGGGTGACACACTCGGTGGAGTTGTCGAAGTCGTGGTCGAGGGGTTGCCCTTTGGGCTCGGTACCCATGCACAATGGGATCGCAAGCTCGATGGAAAACTTGCCCAAGCTGTGATGGCGGTTCAGGCGATCAAAGGCGTTGAAATTGGAATGGGCTTTGAGGCGGCTAGGTTGCCAGGGAGTCAGGTTCACGATGGAATTCAATACGAGGCGAGTAAGAAATCGACAGCGAATTTGGGGTATGTTAGACCAACCAACAATGCTGGAGGCCTGGAAGCTGGAATGACGAATGGCCAGCCTTTAGTCATCCGTGCTGCGAAAAAACCGATTAGCACATTGCAAGCACCGCTACAATCGATCGATATGGAATCCAAGGAGCCAAGTAAAGCAAGCTACGAGCGTAGCGACGTTTGTGCTCTTTCTGCCGCGAGCATCATTATCGAGGGCGTGGTTGCGTTTGAGATTGCCGCGGCGATGGTGGATAAGTTTGGGGGTGATAGCATTCAGGAAATGAAGGCACGTTGGGACCTTTTTCATGAAATGGCTGGGGAAAAGTGACAAATTGTTATTGGTGTTTTCAGCCAAAAACATCAAGATTAGGCAGGTAGAGGAAGCCTGCTTGGGCAAGGTTTCAGTCCCTGTTGTACGGTCACTGACGATCGAGGCGTTTTTCACGTCCGTCATCTTCTATATAACTATCAATTAGCTGGCAAGGAAGTCAGGAGCATGAGCGACAATCAGCGAAGAGCTGTCTGCCGAATTTTGTTTCTGATTCTGTGCGCTCTTCCCACTGCCTCGGTCGGCTATTGGATTTTTCACCCGCAAACCGCAGTGACTTGGGAGCGTGAGATACAGGCAAATCTAGGCCTTACGACTCGGATTGATTCGGTGGAGACTTCTGGTCCCTACACGGTCATTCTGCGAGGTGTAGAGTTTCTGAATGTTGACGGTGAGCCGATTTTGGAGACGGTTGAAACTAGAATCGAATTCGGTAGACAATTTGATCGTGTTGTGCTGCCTAATAAAGTGACGGGAGTTTCCGACAAGGGGATTGGATTATTCATTGAAAATATTCGTCAGAATATCGTCCGAAAACGCTCGATCAAGAAAAGGTTGTTAATTGAATTTGAGCAGGATCTGGTTGTTAAGAAGCAAATGGCGGTCGAGACTGACCGGTTGTTTGCAAGAACAAGTTCATTTTCTTTGAATCCCGCAATTCGCTTGGGAGAACAGATTGTCCTATCTGATTTTCGGATCGAATTTAGCAATTCGAAAACGGATGAATCTGAGGTTTTTGCAGCAGCAAGATTTAAAATTGGAAATGAAGGTGAATCAAACGATTTCGGTAAATCTGTCGAGTTGGAATTCAATCGAAAGGATGCGGATGGTGTTGGTTTTCGTTTAAATACCAATGGATTAGCAATTCCTTGTTGGCTGCTGAAAAATAGTTTTGTCGACCTACCGGCTACTCTTGGCCCGGATGCTTTGTTTCAGGGCGAAATTATTTCTGCGCCTCAAGCGAGTATTTCTCTTGTGTCACTGCAAGGCTGGTTTGAGCAAGTCAGTTTGGCGGCATCGGTGTCGCAGGATGCCGTCGAGTCGGCGTCGGTTCAGTTGGTCGAATGTGAATTCGAGGGAGGCCTGTTGTCTCGTTGGCAAGCGAATCTGTATCCCAATTCTCAATCTCCACCACGACCGATCGACGGTGAGTATCTGTTCACCTATACCCGCAATCTTGACATTGCGGGTGCCATCAACAAGGCGTGGATTGATTACTCTGCTGAAGTTGAGCAGTAAGTTCGATTTTTCCGAAGATTAGAATGCAGGTTGTTCAGCTGATTATATTCTTGTCAGCAGACTCACGGGCGTAGCTCATCCAGAATTTCACTGGAATGAAAACGAACGCGGCAACTATGACGTGAGCTACTGCAACTAAAATGATCTTTTGAATGGTGTCATCTTCAGTTCCGGCATAGGCGTGTAGTCCGACTCCCATCGAATTGACTCCTTTCCAAGACCAAAGAACGATCACGTTGCCGAGCACCGCCAAAGCCGCAATTCCGCGGTCTTTTACAAGACCGCCCCAGCGAGCGTGAAGGACGACTGCATTCCACAGCACAATCATTAGTGCACCATTTTCTTTCGGGTCCCAGCCCCAGAACCGTCCCCACGAATCGTCACCCCAGAGACCGCCTAAAACGGTGCCAAAGAAACTTAAAAACAGGCCGAAACAAACGATACCGTAAATAAGGTTGACGAAGGATCGACGTCTTTCCGCTGTTGCGAATGCTGGTGTTACCAGCAATCCAATCAGATATGCAAAGCCAAGCATTCCTGCTGCAAAGGTCGCGCTGTATCCAAGTGAAATGCAGATCACATGGGTGGAGAGCCAAAACTGAGTATCTAAAACTGCCACCATCACCGTAAACGTATCGCCATCAACAATGGTCATTGTCCACGCCCAAATTAACGCCAGTAAAGCTCCCAACGAGGCAACGACATTGCCAATCCCAAGTTTTGTTATCCGCTCAACGATTAACATTAAAATGACCATGCCCATAGAGACAAATAAGGCAGACGAATAGAGATTCGTGACCGGGGGGCGACCGGAAATGATGACACGGAAAATCAGACCTGTGATTTGCCATCCAAGTCCCAGGATGATCAAAGAACTTGAGACACGATTCCAGAGTTGGTGGAGTCCAATCCAGCCAAAACAAGCAGTTATAAACGCCAGTAAATAAATCGCTGTGGCAAGATAAAACGGTGAATAACTGTTGTAAATTTTCTCAACGCTAAATTTTTGGCTGCTATAACCAGTTGGCTGTGCTTCTTCAATTTTAGCCAGATAGTCCTCGACGGCCGTGTTGAAGGCTGTCGAGTCTTGAGCTAGGTAGGCTGGGCGAAGTTTCGACAACAGTTCTACAAACTCGTCGTTATTTTGCTGGAGCTCAGTGTTTCCATTGTTTAATCTCAAAATGTTGGCGGCTAGATCCTTTTCAGCGAAGGCGATGTTCTCAGCGAGAAGCGAATCAATCAACGGATTTTCATTGTCTTCAATCGATTCGCGAATCGCCGCGGGGATTTGATCCCAGTTTTCCAACAGTGATTTTGCAATTTGTTCTCTGTCGGTGGTTCCAAAAGCTCCTCCAAGTTGCTGCCGGATAACGGGATCCTCCAACAGGAAACCAATATTAGCAGCTCTTACCACGCGGGGTTTGATGATTGGTGCGATCTCTAATGCCACAATGGCTTTGCTCAATTCAGTTGTCGTTTTGCAGTCAAGCTTAACTGCAAGGTCAGCTAACCAGGCTCTTGTTCGACTCGAATAAAACGACGTCCAAGGGAGGTCGGGGTCTGAGGTGGGAATTATCAAAGGTATTAAGGGAGACTGAATGTCACGATCTGCCTCTTGGAGCCCCTCGAGGATGGTGAGTTCGTCTAAATTGCGGTTGTTGACGGGGCCGAACATCAGTTTCATTCCATAAACTCTCTGTAGAGCATCCCGGACACTTAAGAGCCGTTTTTGGAAAACAGTCCAATCTTCGTCCCTCACTTCTCGATCGGGCAGTAGGTTTTTAAGTTCGTTGTCTGCGAGCAATATCTCTTCAAACGTGTACTTGAATTTCCTTGCTCTTGGTTCGGTTAAAGTTGAAGGAAGGCTAAGTGCATTGATGATACTTAAATCTTCAATTCGAAAAATTCGATACTGATCGAATCCTTTTGATTCAAATAGATTGTCTGCCAGCCAGCGAATTGCTGGCTGGTTTTTATTGTTACCATCTGCGACGGCTTCCCGTTTACTTAATTGCCTTGCTGTATTTCGAGCGAAGGAATCGAGAGGTTGGACTCGCCCATTAATTGTGATTGGAATTTCACCGAATCGGTCGAGCTTCATGTTTTCAACAACAGACTTTCTAGAATCGGAAGCGCCCTCTTTCAGAGTCCATCCTGCCATCAGTAAGCAGATCGCGATGGGAATGATCCACTTTCGATTTCCCGAGCTGTAGGCTGCGAATCGCCCAGTGCTGCGATAGGGTGAAGTGATTTCATTTTCGCGTTCTGGGGACTTGATTGGCCGAGGAGATTTTCTGCTCTTTTCTAAAAATCCAAGAAGTGAACTGCCGAATTGGGCGAGTAGGCCAACGACTGAAAACATGCAGCAAACATAAGGAATCATCCAGCCTTTGTTTTTTACGATCTGCAGAATTGAAATTTGGTCCCCGTTGGGAAGCTCGCTCATTTGACTTTGATAAAAAGTTTCACCGGAATATCTAAGTGGGTTGTTCATCCAGATGAGCTGCTCACTCGAAACTCCCGATTCGAAGTCCTCTAACTGAATTTCGGAACCAAAAAATCGTGGCGTTGTTGTGCCGATGTAGTTTTCACGTTGAGCATCATTGAGCGTAATTGCGTAGGGTTTGTATTCGGTTTTGAAACGTAAGGCTATTTGGTAGGTCTTATCGCCGACCGTGACTGAGTTGTCACGACTGGCATCCCTAAGTTGAGTGATTAGATAGATGCCGAGAGATTTTCCATCTTTAATTAACTCAACGTAAGCGGACGCGAAATCGACAGCCTGGTCGGTGTCTGTACCTGTCGAGACAGGGAGAGATTTGGCTCCCCATTCCAGACCGATTCCTGCATTACTCACGGATTCGCTATTGTTGATTCGGGCAATGTCGGAGTTTGGTATGTACTCAATGCATTTTACATCAAAAGGAATTTCTTCTGAGACGATTAAATCCTGCTTCTCAAGTAACTTGCCCGGGATGGCAACGATCTTGTCGAGTTTCGGGTCTGAGACATCAATGATAGCCATCTCGGTAGCGCGAATGTCCAACGCATGGCTCATGGTCTGCCCTTCGGCGATTGACATTCGCTGCTCTTCGTTCGTTGTGGTGACGTAGATTTCATTGAGCATCAAACCAGCGACACCAAGGTGAAGAAGGACAATCCCAGCTTTGCGGCGGAATAGGATGACACATGCAGCGTAAGAAACTAAGGCAGCAACGGTGGCTTGAATGAGTTGCCATAAAATCCTCATCGCAGAGTCGCCGATGAACGCATCCTCACCTAATAACATCGTACCCCCGAAAACGGCAATCAGAGTAACGGCGGAAATGCCCAGTAATATTCGCTCAATCTTGCGATTTTTCCCAATCGTGGCGCACGCATAAACGCAACCAATTCCGAGCATTAAAACACCGATTTGCATGGTGGTCCAAAGTTGTTGCCAAGAGAGCGGCGGACTATTTTGAAGACCATCACTACCCTGTCCACTGAAAATAATGGCCCATGTCAGAAACGCCGCGAAAGCCGTTGCCAGTAGCCCAACCAGCAGTTTTTTTCCTTTCGCCTGAAGGCGGAATCTGAGAATGTGCGCAGCAGAAAGATTCATCAGCATCAGGACCAGGACTGTCAGTCCACTCGGGAGATAAAAACTGCCGGGGATGTTTTGATGATCGGGAAACCAGCGAGGTACAAAAAATGTCTGGAAAGGCACGTCGACAAATAGGTTGTCAAAATGTTTCATCTTGACGATGTAGACGTCACTTCGCGTCTGGTCCAAGGTTGCGACGAAGGTAATGAAGACCGCAAGTACCAATAGAAACACGGTCAGTTTCAATGAAGCCAATGGCATAATGACAGCTTTGGCGATGTCGATGAAACTTATCGAATGTGTGGCGGTGGATGCCTTGCTGCTGACGGAATTCGTAGCCATGGGGACGCTCTATTTCTGATCCAAGTTATAATTGGTTGAATTTGAAAAATTACTTTAACTGCAGGGTGTTGAGAAACGACTTGAATGAATCGCGGTTTGCATCAACTAAATTTTTGTTGCCCGACAATTTGAGGAACCAGGCTGAATCTCCAAGTTTGACCATGGCCGCAATTGTGCCAACATCAGAGGAGGAATTAAGGTCGATAAGGTCGACAATCTTCCCTTGGACGCCGTCAATGTTGATGTCCGAAACACGGGCGCTAAGGTCGGGCTCAGAGAGTTCTCCTAAGCCAACCTGATTTTGCCAACGCTGGACATTGGGTTCCCATGTGTTCGCAGAAGCTGGCATTTCAATGACAGTGATTTGCGCCTTTTTGCCATCGGTCTCTTTGGTGAGCCTGACTCTTACCATTGAATTGGTTGACCCGGTGTCCCAGCCTACCGGTGCTTCAAATTTAACTTTTTGAGTTGGTGTCTGTTGAGGCGGGCCCGCAGGTTGTCGTGGCGGTTGGGCTCCTCCAGCAAATGGAGGAGTCATCTTGCCAGAGCCGCGGCCTGTTTTGTCGAACAAAAGAAAATCAGAACTTTCATTTTTGATTGTTGTCTCAAGATTCTGAAGATTTGTTGGTGGAAGTCCAATTTGGCCAAGCCAGCGGTTCGCATTGAGTAGTAAATCCTGGTTTGGGCCTAAGCTCGATATTGCCAATTCCAAAGGAGGTGAAAATGAGCCGATCTTAAGTGTTGCGTAACGCATTGGTTTTTCAGCGCCGGTAGCCCAGTCGCTCGGCAGGTCCCAGGAGGGGTTGTTGCCATCAAATTGAATTGTGTCGAGAAAAGGTCTCCACGAATTTTCTGTGGCAGCCAACTGCTCTGCCGGTCCTGAAATTTTGAAAAACCAAGTTGCTTCGGGGTTTTGAAATATGGCGACAACCATCCGAGTCGGTTGCCCAACGCCTTCTGTGGGTGATTTGTTTGTAGATCTCGGGTCTTGTCGGAGTTTGGCGAGGCCAGACCGCTCCTTGGGAATTAAACTAACTTTAATATCCTCATCTTTTGAACATCCTAGCGGTAGCGAAAGGAGAACGGGTGTTAAGAGGGCGAGGAGTGTAATTCTATTCAATTTATTCACGCGATAACCGATTGTTCCTTCAGTGTTTTCCAATTGTTCAATCTAAAAAATGAACGATCTTTGTCCAACTGGAATACTGTGTGTTTCATTGTTTAAGATGTTTTAAACACAATTTTGATTGGTTTAAAAACGCGCTAGTTTAATTATAAGAACCGAGTAACTGTCGCTCTATATCACGAGTTTCGCAAAATGCGGGTGTAGTCAATTTGTCACACCATTGGTGCTTCTGACTTCTCCGAAATTGAATTCGTAGAGGGGGTTGCGGGAGTTGGAAAACTGATGCTCCTAAGTAATGATCTTTGCTTGATTCGACAGGATTGCTAATCAAAGCGGCAGGTTCTAATTGTCCGTCTTTTAGACACATTTTATCGAATTTCTGAAAAGAGAAAGCAGTCCGGCTTGTTTGAATTGGCTTTGAACGATTTTTATTGACAAGTTGTGGAACGGGTTACTGTTACATTGCCTGGGTAGCCGAAAGAACCTTTCCCAAACAAATTCCAAATCCAATGCGCCGATGTTCATTAGATTCACAGAATCCACGAAAAATTACAGTGTCGCCGTCAGCTAGGAATTTTCGTTCCTCTCCAGTTGGAAGTTTAATTGGAGTTCTCTGGCTCCCCGGTAGTGCATTTTGCTGATCACCGTCCCAGGTCAGCTCAAGCATGCATCCTCTTGAGTCGCGAGTTTGCCCGCTGACGGTTCCACTTCCCAGCATATCGCCAGGACGTAAATTGCAACCATTGCTGCTGTGGTGCGTCAGCATTTGAGCAAAGGTCCAGTATAGATTTGTGAAACTTCCTCGCGTGAGGAGTTGAGGTTCGAAACCCTGTTGCTGCATTTGCTCGGTTAAAAGGTAGACCTCTAGTTGAAGATCAATTCCTCCGAATTGCGAATTGGTGTCGCTCGCGAGGTAGTCTAAAGGGCGTGGATCCTCAGCGTCTCTTTGGAACTCGGCACATCGGAAAGGCGCGAGTGCTTCCATTGTAACAACCCACGGTGAGATGGTACTGGCGAATGATTTTGCCAAGAAGGGCCCAAGGGGTTGGTACTCCCATTTTTGGATGTCCCGAGCGGACCAATCGTTGAGTAGCGTCAGTCCAAACATATGGGATTCAGCGTCTTCGATTAAGACAGACTCGCCAAGCTGGTTTCCTTGGCCCACGAAACAACCAACTTCCAATTCATAGTCGAATAGCTTACACGCCTCGCGAGTAGGAGCGGTGCCAGGTTCGGCAGGAGTAAGTTGACCGACAGGGCGGCGAATCGGTGTGCCGCTTACGACAATACTTGAGGCTCTACCGTGATACCCGATTGGGATATGTTTGTAATTGGGTAACAGGGGATTGTCAGGCCTAAACATGCTGCCAACGTTGGTCGCGTGAAAGACCGAAGCGTAAAAGTCCGAATAGTCACCGATGTTGCAAGGAAGTAAGAAGTCAACACTGGTTTGCGGAACAAGTGCGACGCTTGCTAATTTATCTGCTTCTGGAGAGCCCTGACTAAGTAACTCAACTATCCTCTTCCGCAATTGACTTTGTTGCACAGGAGGGAGCGCCATCAGTGGGTTGAGGTTCACGTGTTGAAGGACTGTTTCAAAATCGGGACTCAGCAGACCAGCTTCGGCACATGCCCGTAGGTTGAGGATTTGATCGCCAATCCCAATTCCGATCGACGCAGGATTATCGGAGGTCTGGAATACGCAATAAGGCAGATTTTGAATTGGGAAATCAGTTTCGGGTTGATTGGCGCTTTCAACCCAGGAAATCAAATCTTGGGAGTGGGTTGCATTCAGGGCGTACATAAGATGTTGCTCTTTCTTGTTTGTGAGGCAAATCGTTAGTAGGGCAAATCGGTTTGGTCTTAATTCGGGAAAAGAGACGCGTGGCTCTGCCCCGGGATGGCTTGAAGTTCAGTCGTTGGTTCAAGGAAGGAACATGAGCCAAAGGAAAGTATTGATTTGCTCCGTAGCGTTTTAATCCGATCGGCTTGAACCTTGAAGTTTCCCCAGAAAATTTCATTGTCGTTGACTCCGAACAGAGTTGGTTCTTTTGCGGACAAGATTTCTGTTAGCTCGTCGATACTAAGTGCGTGTTCCCAACTCATCATAGTAGCGTAAAAGACATTTAGAAAACCGAACATTGTTGCGGTTTGTGAGTCTGCTTCATAAGTTAATCGATAATCGCTGCGAACAGGATGATGAAGCCCTGCGGTTGCTTTAAAGGCTACTCTTGCTTTACTGCAATTCCAAATGAACCTAGCCAATTCTTCAGGGGTGGGAATTAAACTAGCAGACGTTCCCCCGGTACGGATTTTAGCAAAAAGGTCTTTATTCGAAGTGTCATTTTTTAGCCGATGCACCAAATCACTGGGATCGCTGGCGTGTGGGAATTCCAGAAATGATTGAATGCCTGTTGGGAGTCGCTCGAGTGTGGCTTCCAGGTTTGCAAGATTGGGTGTTTTTACTTCAATCGCATCAACCATGTCGTTTGCGATATTCTCTTGGTTGTTGGAATTGTTGAATTTTTGAATGAGATCGATTGCAGACTCAAATTTTTGAAAACTTTCTTGCGCATCAAGGTTTTCAATTGGCGGCACGAGTGCACTGATTCTCCAGGGGCGAGCGGGCGAAGAGATTTCGCTTACTTGCGAATTTCGGAGCTCGCCATATTCCCCGAGTCGCGATGCGGGAATAATTAACCGGCCTAACATTGAATGTTCGGTCGAATGGACATACTGATGGTAGTTGGCAACCACAGCATCCATCGCCAGGGATGCTGGTGGGAAAAGCCCCGCATAGTCAACCGATTCACGCATCAATTCGGACATTTGATTCATGAGGAGCTACTCGTTTTGAAAATGGATTTAACAGTCGAAATCGTACTATTGATGGTGCGATTGGACAACGACCGACAGCCGTTTGTAAGCCAAAACGGCGGCTTAAAGGGACTGGCGAAAACGAACGGACTCGTCTTTCGAAAATCGCATTAAAAAAACCCCCGGAATTAGCCGGGGGTCATTTAGTTTGTAGATGAGAGCCCACGATATGGACTTTAGGCGTTTAGCCGTTCATACCAACTAGCCCGAGGAAGAAGTTCATAACACTTCCATTAACAACTTCATCGTTGGGAAGCCCAAGGTTCTGAATTAAGCCGTAGGCAATCATTCCGCCCGCCACGAGCAAGAAGGCAACGAGGCCGAGACTTAGTACTTGCCAGATTGTGTAGGGCGCTTCTGGTAGAGCTGCCGGTCCAACTGCGGCGGGCATCATACCGCCGTCGTTATAAGGCATACCTCCGTCGAAACCACCTTCATCCATTATCATCGGTTGAGCTGGGAATGCATCGCTGTCTCCAAGGCCAGAAGAGGACGATTCCTCCGCGTAAATTTCGGAGTCTTCAAGTGCAATGACTTGTGATCCACTTGAATCATCTTCGTCCATCGACGCTTCCAGAGGCGTCAGGTTAAAGTCGTCTTCCTGCATCATAGTTGCCGCTTCAGAGTCGGCAGCACTATCCAGGACGATCATGTCATCATCTTCAGGCAGTTCTAGAGAATCAATGTCAGAACCTCCGAGTTCCAGAGGTTCGTCACCTAGGCCAATTACACTCGCGCTGGAATCAAGCATGATTTCGGAATTTGAATCGCTGTCGTCGAGAATCAAATCACTGTCTGCGAAGTCGCTATCTAACTCGGCACTCTCTTCAAAAGAAGTGCTGTCAGCAAGCGACAGTTCATCCGAGAATAGATCGTCTTGTGATAAAAGAATGTCTTCTTCTGATAAAAGAAGGTCTTCTTCTTTTCCAGCACCTAGCATTTTTCCTGTGTCCGACGCACTGTCAGCTTTCTCAGGGTCATCATCAAGGAGGTCAGCCGAATCGCCTGCATTCTTACTGCTTTCCGAAGCAAGACTGAGACTGCTGCTGCCAAAAGACAGGCCGTCATCCAAAACCTCGCCGCTTTCTTCAAGCTTGATCGAGCCACTTAACTCGCTTGCTGGCAATTCGAGCTCAACAGAAGAGTCTTCCTCGTAGGCGGCACCGCCCTGCTTCAGGGTGATATTTAACTCACCGGCAACTCGCTCGAGTTCTGTTTGCTTGAACTTCCAATTCGCACCGTCTTTATATCCGAAAATTTCGTTGTTTGAACGAAGCTCGGTCAGCTGCTCTACAGTCATACCGAGCATGCTTGCGGCTTCGTCCATCGGAATAAGATTTGACATGTGGTTACAGCTCCATTAGTTGGCAACGCCAATCAATTTTCGGGGTCTATCTCTAGGTTGTATCTTGCCCAGTCTTCTTAACCGGGGTGATTTAATGTCCCAAGTATAACTTGGTTAAACGGTCGGCGGTCGAATCTCATCAACCGAAACCCATAAATTTTCATATTTTTGGGTGAATCCACCGGTGAATGCTGGAATTGGGATACGTCGCTACATTTTAAAAGTAGATTCATGCAAATCCGAACATGAACCCTTTTGTTCTTCGGCACTACGGATAAATAAGATTGAGAAATGATGGTCTGCCGCGCTATTCGGCACAGACGGCGGATTGATTTACTCTCAAGAACTGAATCATTGTGGCAGTCGATATAATCCGGAGGCTTTGCGGATTTAGTAGACTAATCTTAATCGCTGCAAGCTGACCCGGGTTCGTCCATGAACGGGCTAGGTTGGCGAGGGATTGGAGCGCGAGAGTCTAACTGCTAGCGCTTCGGTAGCTCTTTAAAGCCTGTTTAAATACCCAGCGACTTGCCATCAGGCTCCAGATGGAACCGACGATTGCGTAGGCTGCCAATCCCCATTCCCATGATTTCCAAGGCGTACCCAAAGGCTGAGCCAAAATTCGAGCGGGAATGTTGGATACGACTAATATGGGTACGACGAAAGTGAACGTCCCCCACAGTGCCATACCGACACCACTGCGCTGATAAATTTCCATGGGGTAGCGATAGAAATTGGTGATGTAGAACCAGAAGTTGTAGAGGTTTTGGTTTCTGCCAAACCAAATACTGGTTGAGGCGAGACAGATCATCACACTGTACATTACCACTGCGCCGCAACCAATGAAAAAAAGAAATGCGGGGATGCTAAAAACAGAAAAATAGATCTCTCGTTCTTGCATCAATTCACGCAGTGAATGTGCGATTAACATGACTCCTAGAATTCCATTTGGTAATTGGGACCAGTTTATTCTTGGAAAAGAAATTAAGAACTGAGTATCGATCGGTTTCAGTAATGCGAAATCGAGATTGCCGGTGCGAATCAATTCGCTAAATTCTGCGGCATTCGCCATAAATAAAGTTTGTATCAGACTGTTGATGATCCAGATGGTGCCGAGAAATAAAAAAAACTCATGCTCATGCCAGCCAGAGTCTAATCCAATTTCACCAGTGTGTTGGTAAATGATCTTAAACAACCCCCAATTCATACCGGCCCACGCCATAGATGAAAGGCACTGCAAGATAAAATTCAATCGAAATGACATATCTCGCACGAGCGAGTTTCTTGCAAATGTCAAAAATACTTTTAGGTACGAGGGGTGCACTATGATTTATTAATTAAGTGAAATCGGTATTCGGTAAATTGGTAGTCAATAAAGGTCGCTAGCTAAATTAAAAAAGTAAGATGTCGGATTGTAACTTAACCACCGTAACCACTGTAACGCTTTATGCCGCGGTGCCACAAAATCCTTGAGAGCACGATGAAGAAAACAACCCAGCCAACTTCAGCCAACAGACCACGATACATTTCGGGCCCCTCTATTTTCTCAAGAAATACGGCTGCCGGAAAATAAGCTAGATATTTAAATGGAAGGTACTCGACCAGCTGCCGAATATTGAATGGTTCCGCGGGTAACAATTCTAGTGGAAACATGTGTCCTGAAAGTAAAAAGTTCATCAACATGTATATGAAAGTCAGGGAGGTGACTTCTAAAAACCAAAAACCAACCAGACCGATACAGCACTCGAGATAAAAACCAAGAAGAAAAGAGAGGACCAGCGAGGCGAAAAATACGGCAAGTGCATTTGGTGGTGGCCACCCTTCGATGAAAAAGTCACGGCACAGGAAAAAAACCAAAGCAAACGGCAGTGTTGCTATTAGGTAATAAACCAGTTTGTGTGCGAGCCGCTGCATTAACAAACAGCCTTGCATATCGACCGGTTGGATCAGGAATTTTTTAACTTCGCCATTGCGTATTTGATTCGCAATCCCACCGGTAAGGCCCGGCATGCTCGAAAAAGCACGGCTAATGATGACGAGCAGGTAGTAAGCAACCATATCTCCGTATTTATAACCTGCGATATTCCCATCCGGCCCTGTCCCGGAGTTCGTGGTATCAGTATTGGAGATGACATCGTAAATCGCCCACCACAAGAAGATTTGCGTTAGTGTTGGGAGAAACCGCATGAGGGTTCCAAGCATAAAATCTGCGCGGTAAATCAAACGCTCGTTGATCGAGATTTTGAAAAATGTCCACCAGATTACCGCGGATTCGAGCATTCGAGACGTGTTCAAATAAAGACGATGGTATTAAACAAAGGGGGTGAAATCGAAAATGGAAAATTATATGGAAAACTAAGGTTCGTCGACAAACAGTTCGCTGCGGCGTGAGCGTCGCTTAAATCCAATAGGCGTCATTGCGAGTTAGAGTGTGTTGCCTCACGCCGACTTTTTTCTTCCGCTTGTGAAAATACATTTGAAATCACTTCTTCGAGAGGCGGATCTTCGACAACGATGTCGTCAACAGCATGTTCAGCCAAGATCTGGCTAAGCACCCGCCCTACCCCGTCCCGGTTTACGCGGAATTTAATTTTAGGCGCGTCAATTTCAATGAGATTAGGGATTTTTGAAATAGCTTCGAGGGAACGGTCGTCGTGCATCTGGAGCGTGACTATTTTATCTCCACTAAACTGATCTACGATGTCTTCGAGTGAGCCATCATGATAAATCGAGCCATTGGCGATGATGACAACACGCTTACAAAGTGCTTCAATATCCTTCATATAATGACTGGTAAGCAAAATTGTATTGTTTTGTTCCTGTTGATACGATTTCAAGAATTCCTGGATTTTGTGTTGCGCGACAACATCCAGTCCAATTGTCGGTTCATCTAATAAAAGTACATCTGGTTTGTGGATGAGCGCGGCGATCAATTCCATTTTCATCCGTTCGCCAAGCGATAGCTCGCGAACGGGGCGCCCGAGTAAGTTTGTGACGTTGAGCATTTCGCATAACTCGTCACGTGTCCGTTCGAATTCATCTTTGGGGACACAGTAGATGTGTTGATTCAGACGGAAGGATTCCATGGCCGGCAAGTCCCACCACAGTTGATTTTTTTGTCCCATCACCAAAGCAAATTTGCGACGATATTCGTTTTCACGTTCCCAGGGAACGTGGCCTAATACCCGGGCGGAACCCTGATCGGGGTTGATCACTCCCGACAGCAATTTGAGGGTGGTCGTTTTACCCGCCCCGTTTGGACCGAGGAAAGCGACGAATTCTCCTTCTTCGACTGTGAGGTTGATGTCCTTGACGGCATGGACTTCCCGATATTCCCGGTGAAAAAGCCCGTGGATCGAAGCGATTAAGCCCTCTTGTTTTTGATAGACCCTGTAGGTTTTTGATAAGTTTTTTATTTCGATGGTTGGCATTTCCGGATTATAAATCGGTTTGCCGGTAACCAAAAGGCGACTAAAATTTGGCGTAGATGTTTTCCTTTTGAAAACGAAGGATGATGACGACGCTCGCGGACGTTACGCCAAACTTCTCCGGGGCGATATCCGCCCTAATAAGAGTCCTTTTGTTTCCTCCTTTCGAAATTTCACGTTTGCCGTTTGAGTTTGCGTGGATTTATCTTGCGGAATTAGATTGAGGTTTTCGTTTCTCCGGCGGCGGGTTACATTTTTAGCGACGACACTTTACCAAGGGATAGCTAACGTGAATCAAGATACCCTTCGAATTGGAATCGGTCACGATACGCATCGGCTGAAACCGGGCGGCCCGTTGCGAATTGGCGGGATTGATATTGATCACAGCCACTCTCTAGATGGGCACAGCGATGCCGACGTGCTGCTGCATGCGGTGACCGATGCGATTCTTGGGGCAGCGGCGTTGGGTGACATCGGTGAGTTGTTTCCCGACACAGATCCTCAAAATAAGATGAAGGATTCCGGAGAAATGTTGAAAACCGCATTTGCAAAAGTGACGAGTGCTGGTTTTAAAATCAATAACATTGATTGTATTATCTTTGCTCAGAAACCAAAGTTGTCGCCAGTCAAAAGGAAGATCGCAAACCGGATTGCGGAAATTTTAGAGATCAACTCCGATCAAGTTGGAGTCAAAGCAAAAACCGGCGAAGGAGTGGGAACCGTTGGACTTCATGAAGTCATTATGGCGGAGTGTATCGTGCTTTTGTGTAGGACGGTGTAATCGATGGCGCGATCGAAAGAAACACGCGTTCTCGGAATTGATCCGGGGTTGAATATCACCGGGTACGGGGTGATCTCGATTTGTGATAAAGAAATATCGGTAGTTGAAGCTGGGGTCATTCGAAGTAAGCGTACAGACAGTTTCCCAAACCGTTTGAACAGTATTCACCAAGGAATTACTGATGTGATTGAATCACTCAAGCCCGACTGCGTTGGCTTAGAGGACTTGTACAGTCACTACGAACGTCCCCAAACGGCTATCATTATGGGGCATGCACGAGGGGTGATCAGTTTGGCCGTAGGACAAAATGAATTGCCATTGCACGGTTATGCTGCGACACAAATTAAAAAAGTACTCACTGGGAATGGGCGTGCTCCCAAGGTGCAGGTTCAACATGCAGTTGCACGACAATTAAATCTATTGGAAATTCCCGAACCGGCTGATGTTGCCGACGCGTTAGCGATTGCACTTTGTCATTATTTTTTATCGCTGCGTACAGCAACTCTTACTTAAACATAAAGTTATGAAAGAGACCTCTTGATTACCAAATTAACCGGCCAGCTTTTGGCATTACAGGAAACAACAGTTTCGATCGAAATCGACCCCTTTGAATACGAAGTGGCGGTTCCTGATTTTACTCGCCGGCATCTTCAAATGAGCCTTGATGAAAAGGTCACTCTCTTCACAATTCAATACATCGACGGCAATCCGCAAAAAGGAGGACGGATGACCCCTCGGTTGATTGGATTCAATAGCCAGATCGAGCGTCAGTTTTTTGAATTGTTTTGCTCCGTGCCAGGACTCGGTGTGAAAAAGGCGCTGAAGGCAATGGTTCGACCTGTCCAGGATATTGCGAAGTCGATTGAAGACCAAGATGTTAAGTCGCTCACGACGCTTCCCGGGATAGGGCCGGCGATGGCCGAGAAGATCGTTGCTCAATTGCGGCGGAAAATGGCTAAATTTGCACTGCTGGTGCAGCAGGACCCGACACAGCAAGCGAGTGATGTTGAGCGAAACATCGTGGACGAAACATTTCAAGTTCTGTTGGCGCTGGGGCACAGCGAGATTGATGCTCGGAAGCTACTCGAAGAACCGCTTGCCGGAAAGCAAAAATTCAAAGATGTCGAGGCCCTACTGCAGGCAGTCTACGAACAAGCTAATCGATGATTTGGGCTTATTGATGATGAAACGCTGGATAAAGCTTCTTCTGCATTCACTAATTTAAGCGAGCCTTGTCAGTGCTATCTGAGCTCACTGGTATTGAACCAGCAAAAAAGCCATCGAAGAACTTCGATGGCTTTTGAAATTTTGCTCGATAAAGCTGTCTTAAACCCTTTGTTTAAAACACATCGGTCAGGAAGTGGTGACCGAAATGGTAACGTCGAGGTGACGGATAGTAGTTGTGCCACTGCTTGTTGTAAACTGGTACTCGCATTTCTGCGGGGTAGCGATGGTACAGGCTGTCAGCACTACGGAAGTACTCGTTCCCCCAGTAATTCTGTGGGTAAGTAACATACGGATAGTGATAGAACCGGTCCATGTTACGTGAGCCTTGTTGGCCCCAACTGGCACCGTAGGCGGGTTGTTGAGCTTGTGCTGTTGACTGACCGATTACTGCGAAAGCACATACGCAAATTGCAACGGCGAATAGACGACGGATCATGGAGTTCTTCCTCCTCAATAGCACTGTCAACGAACAGTGCAAATGGACGGGTTTTGGCTGACTGAGGTTTTACGGTAATTGTGTTTTCTTGTTGATTCGACAGCGGCTAGTCAATCGGATCAAGAATCTGTTTCCAGCGGGGTAAATCCGCCGTGAAACTGATACCAGCTAGAAAAGCTGCATTAACCGTTTGTTCGACATTATCAATACATAAATGCCAGCAAGAAATGATTAGCCCGTAAAGTTTACCTAGGTTGGTGCTGCCATTTTTAAAAGTCCTTACTTTGGCGGGGTAATTGCCCCCGATCACGCCAACAGTCGCGTTCAAGAACCAAGCCGGCAGCAACAGTGGTTGGTTACTCTTCCGATTTATTATCGGCTTTTGCCTGTTTTTTACCGGGAAACGTCTTCAGAATTGCCGGTAAGAAAACCAAGTCCCCAAAGAGTGCCGAAGCAACAGTAATTGCGCCCATCGAAGCAAAAATTCGATGCTCTCTCGCTTCGCTGAGCATTACTGTCATGAAACCGCAAACGAGGACAAGGGTCGTCATTATCAGAGCGGTGCCGACAGAGGTAAATGCTCTTCGGATTGCCTCAGACTCATCACCGGTCTCCTTTTTTTCCTCAACATAACGCGTTAAAAAATGAATTGTATCATCCACAGCAATCCCGAGGCAGCAGGTGAACGCACAAACGGTGACGATTTCCAACGCTTGCCCTGTGAGCGCCAAATACGTGCCTGCGACGCAGAGCGGAAACAGGTTGGGAAGAATTGAAATGATTCCAATTCTCAGTGAACGGTAAACACAAGCCAGAATGAAAAAAATGATGATCGCTGCCGTTCCAAGGCTGGTGGCGAGATCAACGACGATTTGATAAATATTTTCCCAGCGCCAAATAGGCGCCCCGCCGAGAGTCATTGAAAAGTCCGGGTAATCGGCGATGATCTTATTTGTCCCGTCCTCAATTCGCTGAAAGACTGGGCCGTAGGTTGCAATTCCTAAATCTTGTACCCGAAATTTGACTTGAGCGCTCCTGTTTTCGGGGGTGTAATAACTTCTTTTTAAAGGAGGGGGTAGCAAATCGAGCATGGAGATTCGAGTTGCCGCAGGTCCAGAACCCGGTAAGGCTTCAAGAAGGTTGTAGATTGAAATGGGGTGGCCAATCAATTTTTCTGCTGCAAGTAATTTGTCAATGTCTTGAAGGATTTGAATTAGTTCAATATTTTTTTCTTGTTCATCATCCTTGGCGTTCCATTCGATGGTGATTGTGGCTTGGCTCAGTCCACCCATGGCCACGTCCATCTTTTGGTTGGCGATCGCAGGTTCGGTATAGGTTGGCAGTAAATCCCCTTGTCGATCGTCTGGTCGTAGAGTGAGCGAAATCGAAAATAGAACGAGCGAAAGTAGAATGCCAATAGCGCTCATGCGGCGCGGGTGTCGCAGTACTAGATCAACGATGCCACCAATTCGATTGATATTGCGATCGACATATCCTTTTCCGTGACCAATGTGAATTCTTTGGCCAAGCCATGTGGAACAAGCAAGCGGAATCGCTAAGACGACTGAAAGAAATGCCAAGGCGACACCAAAAACGCAACAGTATCCAAAATCGCGAACCAGTTCATGATTTGCTAATGCGAGTGAACCAAAGCCAACGGCAGTTGTGAGTGAAGTTAAAAAGCAAGCGAGTCCAACTTTGCGAACGCCCTCCCGCGCGGCATCGAGTCCTTTCAACCCCGTTGCTCGCTCATGTCGGATCTGAACCATGAGGTGCACCCCGTCGGTAAACGCAACCAATGCAACCAAGATTGGCAAGACAACGTCGATGAAGGGGTTCATCTGTAGATCGAGGTAGCGGACAAAGCCAAGCGTCCAGAAAACTCCAAGAAAAGGTGATGCGGCGACGATACCAACGGCAACAATTCCTCGGAACAGCACCATGCTCATGAGTATGATCATCCCGTAAGCAATTGACTGATATTTCAGTTGGTTATCCTGTTGAGAGCTTCTGGCCGTTAGGCGAAACGGAACCCGACCGGTTACAAAAAAGTCCATTTCAACATCGGGGTGGTTCGCCAGTTCTTGCTCGGCTGCCTCACGGATTCCAGAGATGAAAATACTCTCGTCATCGACGAACAGGTAGTCGAATCGCACCATTAGTAGCAGGGTTTTGCCATCCTCAGATAAAAATTGTCCGTTAATAAGCGGATGTTCGCGGGCATTTTGCTTCGACTTTTCGAATCGTTCGGGGGCTGCTTTTTTGTTGGGAAGCAGCGGTTCATTGAGTCCAAAAATGTTGAGACTTGGAATTTTATCCATCCAGAGAATGTCTTCGACATAATCTTGTGCCTCCAAATGTTGCACGATAGACCGGATTGCGTCCGCTCCCTGGCTTGTGAAAAACTGTTCGGATTCCACTACAATTACGACATCGAATCCAGAGGTTGGGATGGTCTCGACATCCGGTGGTCTTTCAGACCCGAGATTTTCAGTGTTCCTCTTTCGGGTTTCATAGGAGTTCTCGAGCGGCCGATCAGAGCTGATCCCAAGAAATCTTGTGACCTTCTCAGGTGCGAGGTAGCCACCCGTGGCAATCAAACTGAGCGTCACCAACAAAAGCGAAGAAAGCCAACGACGGTCGACAATCCAAGAAGTTGCTAAACTAAATTTAGTAGACAAAACAGGACGCTCTTTTGTTGGCTGACAGTGGAAGCAAAATTGGCGGACTGGCCGGTCGCTTTTGCTACAGTTAGTTGCCAGCTAGTTTTTTTCTAAAATGACTTAACGCCAGTTGGCGGATTTCTTCTTTGGAGAGCTTCCCGTTTCTATCGAGATCGAGAGATCGAAATCCGTTTTCCCTAACGGCCGATGGTAGCTCACCAAAAGACACGGCTCCATTGCCATCTGCATCGTGATTTCTGAAATAAGCAGCAGTAAAGTCTTCAGCTTTGCTGAGTATCTCTGGGGAGTCAGGCCGAGTTAGAACATTTTTTCGCGATGATGAGTTTCTCGGGATCACTACAAATGCGAAGGCAACGGCCATTTCTTCGTCGGTTTGGTCACCCCACATTACCTGTTTTGTGGGGTTGGGATTTGCTGGGTTCTCGCTGGAATTGTCAAACGTCGCTGTGAAATTCAGAGATTCAATATCCTGAAGGGAGATTGGATTCTTGAATTCATAGATATGCTGCCAGTTGAAATCGTAGTTGGGAACGCTTAGCAAAATCGGGTCTCGCTCAATCAAATTGGCTTGCGAGAACGTTGCATTGAGGGCAAACGACTTTCCACGAAAGTGCATGTGCGGCGATATTCCGAGAAGCTTTCCTGATTTGGGGAGCTTTTTAAATTCCCCCGGAACAGCAGTGCTGGGTTCGCCTGCGTTAATTACAAAATCTTGATCCATGGCGATGATTGTCAACAGTTGACGTTCAATCAGTTCTTCATTTCCAAAAACTAAACCAATGCGGGTAACGTCCTCCGTAGCCTGGCCATTCGTGGTGTAGTGTTGCTGGAAAATAAGTTTCGAACCGGCGGGAATCAATCTCCCCTGCCTCGGGTCATAGGTGGGCGGTTTTTGCCCTGGCACAAAAGCCGCCAGCCAGCCAGCGGTTCGCATGTCAGCCCCGTCAGGTGGGCGGATGAAACAAATTGAGTGGTGAACGACGCCGCGATCTCCGGGGATGATCTCGGCTGCAGTAACCCATGTGTCTTTTTCAAATCCTGGATCTGCGACGAAGTAGTGGTAGTCCATAACTCCCAGTGCTGGGATCTCTAATGCGGTTTCAGACATATCGACGATCATGTCGGGTTGCCGTGGAAGTCTCCACTCGCTTTCGATCCCATAGTCCTTTGCCGTGGGAAGATCTTCAGGGTTGCCTTCGGGCGTCCCTGCGGCCACCCAGTCCCGAAGCATTTGCTTTTCAGCGCTCGTCATACGCCGTTCATTGGTGAACTCTCCGTGAGCAGGATCGGCATGCCAAGGGGGCATCCGCTGGTCATCAATCACTTCCAAGATCATATCTGACCACCCGACTACCTCGTCGAAGCTCGACAATTCCATCGGTGCTAGTTCGCCTTGACGGTGGCATTCCATGCAGTGGTTTTGCAATATTCGCGAGATTTGATTTGAAAAGTTAACAGTCGAGTTCTTTTCTTTCGTTTTGATTCGCCCAATCAGGCAACCATCCACTGTGGTCTGCGGAACTGAAATCTGATTGTTGGATAACCGCTCGCTGATCGCGAGCATCAAGTCGTCGCGGGTAGGTTTTACTTTGGCTATTCCGGGTTGATATTGATCATCAATTCTTCCGCGGTAGAGTATTTTTAAATTCTCATTCACTAAAAAAACTTCAGGCGTTCTCTCAGCGCCGAATTGATCTGCGACGACGTTGTCGGCGTCTTTAACGATCGGAATAGAAACTTCAAAGCGTTCTCGGAAGCCTTTTAGGTCAGCGACAGAATCCTGCTGGTTACTCGACACAGCAATGAAGTCGACACTGGTGAATTTCTTGGCAAGTTTGTCCAGTCTGCTCGAATATAATTTTGCAAGTGGACATTCTGTTCCAATAAAGCAAACGACAGTCAAATGTGAGTTAGGATTCATCTCTAGTGAGATCGAATTGCCATCTAAATCATCGAGGCGAAAACTGAGAGCATCGCTCTGCGCGTTCGAAGGAAGCGGGAAAGCAAGCAGGGCGAAAATCAAAACCAAAAATCGGAATGCAATCATAAGAATAAAAAACAAAGATCTTGGGATAAAAAGGATCCAAATGAACTGGTTACTTTACCCGAGATGGGAAAGGCCTTTTCACTAAAACTTTTAAAAAGTTAAAATACAAAATGGAATTAAACATCACAAAAACGAGTCCCGCCTACGTAAAAGTCAGGGTTCAGTTATCCTGTGATGGCATTTTTCCGGCAGCGATTTCGTCTTCAAATTCATCCATCATAGGCCAGTCAACGGCACAAGTTCCAAAGTCAGCCATGTGGCAGTATTCTCCAACGCGTTTGATTGCCGCATCCAGTAAAGCGTCGTCTTTTTCAAAAATTGGACCATGGCTTGGCAGTAACCACTTTACATCACTTTCACGGATTCTTTGGAGTGACTTTTGGAATGCGATTAAATCACTTCCGTGGTGAGCGTCAATTGCTCCTATGCAACCATCCCGGTATATATTATCGCCGCTGAAGAGATAGTCTCCCATGCGAAACGAAAGCTGGCTGTCGGTATGGCCAGGCGTTAACCAAACTTCTAATTCCAAACTGCCTACTTTAATAACATCACCATCGTTAATTAGGTGTTCCACTTCGACTGGAGGCATCGACATGTCGATGCCCTGTGCTTCAATAAGTGCGAAAGTTTTGATCCGATCACCGCTTTGTAACGCCGAGGCCGCTAAAGGATGGGCAGAGACTGACGTGCGAAGAATTTGTTTTGCTTTGGCGAGGCCTTGAATGTGGTCAACATCTGCATGAGTTGCAATCAGGCTTTGGCAGCCCGAGAATGGTAGGTCAATTTCCCGTATCATATTGATGATTTCGTCGACCGTATCTTCATAACCAATGTCGATGATCACCCATTGCTCACCGTCAAATACAACGTAAACGTTGCAGCCGAGAACCTGACCAAGCTGGTGGTTGACTTCGATAATGTGTGGAAAGACGGGTTTTCGTTCGAGCATGAAAAGCATTCCGGGGGTAATTAACAGCCCGTTGCGTTTGGGCTATTGAGAGCCAACATTTTATGGGTTTTTTAAATTAGGTTCAACAAGGAAGGCTCGGTGTTTCTGAATCACTGGTCGAATGTTATGGCCTGCCGGAGGCCCGTCCGGAAATTCTCGTAAAGAAAAAGGTTGCCGAGTTGTCCGACCAGCTTTTTGTTGGAGACGCGTTTGTTGCTACCGGAACGCGTATTTTCGTTTGCCGCTTCAGTTTCTTTCCACGGGATTTCTGAAAGCCCAAGTTGTTCGGCAATGAACTGGTAGTATTCTTTTCGCTGAGGTGGATTCCCATCACTAACGTTAAAAGTTTCGCTAACGATTGCCCGTTCGGCCACTTTTTGAATTACATTCGCACCGTCGTCGACATGAATCAGGTTCAAGAAGCCATCAGACGAGATTTTCTCCCACTGTCGAGATTCAATCAGTGCTTTGGTGGGCACACGTTGCGGGCCGTAGATGCCGGCAAATCGAAGGATGCAGGATTGGGGTGCGAAGCGACCGTTTCGAATAAGTTCTTCTGCGGCAAGGCAAGCCTTACCCCCTTCCCTTGCCGGAACGGTAGACGCATTCTCGTCGATCCAGCCTCCATCAAAATTTCCATAAACTCCTGTGGAACTGATGTAAATTAATTGACTGGGGACTTGGGAGATCCCGGAAAGGACGTTTTTGAGCCCGTTGACGTAAACGTCGTGAACACTGTCGTATTTTTTTCGATCCATGCCGACGGAGAACAAAATCGTATCCGCCAGAGGGAGTCGTGAAACGGTATTTCGCTCAGTAATGTCTGCAATTACGGGAATGATGCCCTCCTGTTTCATGAGTTCAGCGTTGTTTTGACACCGTGTAACAGCGTAAACGACGTCTCCCTGAGATCTCCACAACCGAGCAACACGCAACCCTAAATAGCCGCATCCCAAAACAAGACGATTCACGATTTTTCCTTCCAGTTATTCCGAATGTCGGGTTGATCCAATAGAAAAAAAACGGTTTTACGGAGGCTGAAACCCCGAAAGCTGCGTATTTTATTGTGGAACGTTTTCTCTCGGTCGCGCCCCGCCCTAATTTCAATGGTACAATGTTAAACGGTTCCTGTTGAGCGGCACCGCAAAAGTTCACCAAGTTTTGGTTTTTTTACATAACCTATCGCTTGTTGAGGAGTTTATTGAGTAAACCGCCGTTCAAACGGAGTTAAGTTAAATTTTTTCGGAAGAGTTTGTAATGCTTGATGTTAATCGATTCATAGCCTGTTTCTTTTTGTGCTTTATTGGGTGGGCTATCCTTCCAGCGGACGGTTTAATTGGACAGGAGAGCGAAGTTCGGTCGAATGTTCCGTCCGAAGAAGGAGGCACCGATTTTCTATTTTCTGGCGAAGTCCCCAAAACAATCGATCAACTAAGGCAGATGGAAATCCGATTCGCGGAAATCTCTGAGAAGGTTAAAGCTGCCACCGTCAATATTCAAATGAGGGAGTCGCAGGGATCAGGTGTGGTTGTCTCAAGCGATGGCTATATCTTGACTGCTGCCCATGTGATCGGTGACCCAAATCAAACTGCAAAAATCACCTTTCTCCATGATCTAGACGAAAACGGCAAACCCAAAGTCGTGTTTGCTCGGGCGAAGACGCTTGGTATCGATCGCAACATCGATTCTGGAATGCTGAAGATCGTAGAGAAAGAAGGCGAGGAAAATGATTTTCCCTATCTCGATATTGCCATCTCAGCAGAACTGAATGAAGGTCAGTGGGTGATGGCGGTTGGGCATCCTGGCGGATTGGATGAAGCTAGAGGGATGGTAACGCGAATTGGGCGAATACTTTCCAGTGGTAAGCGAGTGATTCGTACCGACTGCACTCTGGTTGGAGGAGATTCCGGCGGTCCACTGATCGATATGAACGGCGATCTCATTGGGATCCACAGTCGAATTGGCTCGGATTTAGTTGATAACTTACATGTCCCGGCGGATGTCTACTCTGAGAATTGGGATTCGTTAGCGAAAGCGTTGATCCTCGATGGAAAGCCGAGTTTGGGAATCAACGTAGTTGACGATACCAACGTTATCAAAGAAGTCACTAAGGGACGCGCCGCTGACAACGCCGGTCTCAAAGTTGGCGATGTTATTTCAAAAATCGAGTCGTTTGACATCACCGATAAAGCTTCGCTCGGCAAGGCAATTAAAGAATTGGATTTGAGACCGAATTCAAAGATTGAAATCGTTGTCATCAGAGAAGCCGAAGAAAAAGAGTTAGAACTGAAAGTTGGCGAAAAAGATTGAGTCGAAACTCTTGTTTTAGATTTTCGTCCTACACCATGCGTGGAAATTCCCCGCTTGATTTGCCTAAACCTACGAGAAACCAGTCATGAAAAAGTACATTCAATTGACCCCTGTGATCGCAAGTTTACTTCTGTTTTTGGTTGCGACCGTAACAGCACAGGAAGCACAGGAAACTACAAAAGGTCAGAGTCAAGAAGCACCAAAACAAGGTGAAACAAAATCAGTTGAACCTTCTGAAAAATTAGATTCAAAGAAGTCAGACGGTGAAAAGCCTGAGCAAGAAGAGGAAGGTGAAGGCAGTGTAAATCCGTCGGAAAAAAAATCTAATTCGAAAAAGGACCAGGAAAAGGGCGCGGAGGATTCGGACACAAAGAGTCTCGCCGAGCAAGCACGCACTTCCTTCAGAAATAGATTCAACACCAACAAATCTCAATCGGTTAGCAAGTTTTCAAAGCAATCCGACAATTTTGTTTCAATGTTCGATTCGATTTTGGGTTCAGTTGACGCGTCTACCGTGCAAGTCGTCTCGGGTACGCGGCAAGTCGCTCTCGGGACTGTGGTTGATGCCGATGGCTTCGTGCTTACTAAGGCGAGTGAATTGCGGGGTAAATTAGGCGTTGAGATGCCGGATGGAAAAGTTTTGGCCGCTAAAGTAATTGGTATTGATAAACCAACCGATCTCGCACTTCTTAAGATTGAAGCGACTGGTTTACCTGTCGGAAAATGGAGTAACGATCCGGCTCCACAGACTGGACGATGGTTGGCTACGCCCAAGGCGGGTAGAGAAGGAAAGGCGACGATTGGCGTCGTCAGCGTTGACGCCCGGGAAATTCCCCCTTCGAAACCTTTTATTGGAATCATGATGGAAGATGTTGAGGATAACAAAGGCGTTCGCATCAAAACCGTAATACCGAGTTCACCAGCTGATTTTGCGGATGTTTGGGTGAACGATGTTATTTTTAAGATCGACGATCTTGAGATTAAGGATATTCTCGGCGTTCGTGATGCGATCGGCCAATACGATGTGAATGATCGTGTGACGCTTAGTATTCTTCGTGGTGGAAAGGAAATAGAGTTGCGGTTAAGTCTTGGTGAACAGGATAAACTCTCACCCAACAGCAAGCGTAGTAATATGCAAAATAGCATGGGAAGTGTTCTTAGTCGCCGGCGAAAGGAATTTCCAATGGCATTTCAGCACGACTCGATGTTGACCTCTAAGACGTGTGGAGGTCCCATCATCGATCTTTCAGGAAGTATTGTCGGGATCAATATTGCGAGGGCTGGTCGTGTTTCTAGTTTAGCGCTTCCAGTCAATGAAATACGTGACGTTATCGAAGATCTTAAGACTGGTGACAAGGCACCGGAAAAAGTAAATGAGGCGGAGATCGCAAGTATCTCTCGAGAGCTAACTGAGATGGATGAAAAGTATTCGCACCTTCCGAATAAAAAATCCGTACTTGAGCAGAAATACAATCAGGAAAGAGCTCGAGTCGAAGAATTAAATAAGTCAATTTCTGATTTGAAAAAACGTCTGAAAGTTATTGAAGAAAAGAAATCCGTTTATGGAACGGATCTTAAAGAATTAAAAAGTCAGATTTTAACCATTGAAAAAAACCGTCAGAGACTCGAAGCGGATCTCGAAAAATTGCGAATTGGGAGCCGTTAAACAAGCGATCGCAGATGCTGACTGTTTGTGTTCTAATTTTGAATTGTTCTGGTACTGATTACGATTCCTGTGATTTGTTGTTGAGCGTTTTCTCATATGCCCATTCCCTGGAGTCGCTGGTCCCGAAAATTACATCGCTGGGGTGCGGTGTTAACTTGCTTACCGCTGTTGCTGGTTATCGGCTCCGGTTTGTTGCTGCAAGTCAAAAAACAGTCCACCTGGGTGCAGCCAGCAACGGTCAAAGGTGTCGGTCGAATTCCCGAATTAAAATGGGAGCGCTTACTTCAATCGGTAGTTGCGGTTCCGCAATCTGACGTTTTGAGTTGGGATGACATTGACCGAGTCGATGTCCGTCCAAGCAAAGGAATTGCCAAGGTACAGTGTAAAAACCGATGGGAAGTTCAGGTCGACCTCCGGACTTCCGAGGTGCGGGCGGTGAATTATCGCCGTTCAGATTTGATTGAAAGTCTTCACGACGGCTCTTTCTTCAGCGATGCGGCAAAGCTGTGGGTTTTTTTTCCAAATGGACTGGTTTTGCTGGGGTTATGGTTCACAGGCGTTTACCTGTGGTGGCTGCCAATTGGAGTTAAGCGAAGAAAGAAGAAAAAACGCCAAGCGGGCGAGAAAGCCTAAGCTTGTTTGACTTTACCTGATTTCGAAGGACTGTAATTTTTTTAAAGCAATTCGTTGTTTTGCCTTTTGATCGGTTTTTTCATAGTAGGTTGCGATGTTGGCGAGGCATTGCGAGGCATCTTCATAGCTTTGTAATTTTAGAAATTCATCGTAAACATAATTTAGCAAGCTAATCCCCTCTTCTTCTCGGCCGCGCATCAGATAGGCCAACCCGTAATCGGCTTGAGCGCGTAGACGTTCGTGGACTGGCCACTGGTTGGAAGTTTTGATGGCTGACTGAAGTAGATTCATTCCTTGTGCGAGGCTGCCATTTTGCAATTTTAGCGTTGCGAGAATTGCCTTGGCACGATCTCCCAAAAGCGAGGCCTGAGATCCAAGCCTTAGAAGAATTGCTGATGCAGGTCCTTGTTGGCCTCCATCGATCATGGCGAGTGCCTGTTGCATTTGTAGTTCTTCTCGAAGCGAAACACCATTGATAAGTGCCTCTGATTTCTTAAACGCTAGAATCGAGTTTTGAGATTCATGGCGTTTCAGGCTTTGGATGCCGATCGTCGCCCAGACAACCGCTTCGTCGATCGAAGATTCGTTAAAACCAAATTCAAGATTTTCGTTTCTTAAGGAATGCTCTAGTCGTGCAATTACTTCTGCTGGCCATTGGGTCGAAACGGGCCTTAGAAACGCTGCCTTGCTCCAAAAAGTTGGATCTTTGAGATCGCCTTCCACTGCAAAGCTGCTTTGAAGCTCAATAGCTGTGAGCCAACTTTCTTGCCATTGTTCTAATTGGTCAGCATGCCGAAAGGCCTCTCCAAGTAAAAGTCCAGTGTGGGCTGCCTGAATTGGTTGTGTTTGTTCCTGAAGAGTTCGAGCTCGAGTTAAGCACTTGATACTGTTTTCGTAATTCTCGTTCATCAAGTAGGCGATTCCTTCGAGTCGCAAGGATTCTGCTTCTGCGATTTGCGAACGGCTTTTCTTCGCGGTCTTTGACAACTGAAGAGAAAAGGCTGATTGGGTATCGTTGACTTGTAGAAACCCAAGAAAACGGTTTCTGCTTTCTAGATAGTTTCCTGCATTTCCTTCGTTGTATTGCTGCTGGACGAATGACTGCCAAGAGTCCTGCTCTCCCTTGGTCCACTGCAAATCGAGCGCCCGGGCGAGGACCTCTCGCTGACTGGATGAGAGTTGGTTGGAGCCTTCTCCCCACATTATTTTCGTGGCAATGTCGGGGTAAAGAGCGGCTATATTGCGAAGAGAGTTCCACCGCTCCGATTCAATCATTTCCTCGACGACAACGCTCAGAGATTCCGCGGTAAAAGCTAGGTTTCCAGTATCTCCTAAGGCAAGGCCTCCGGCGAGTTTGAGCTTTTCCGGGATAGGTTTGCCGGATGAATCATACTGCCTGTTCGGTGAAGGAACCTCGTCGGTGTCTAAAATGGTTTTTTTTAGTAAGTCTGTATCGGGGGTTTCAGAATCAGCGTTGAAGAGCGAACATCCGCTCAATCCAATTCCAATCAGAAGACACAGTATTCCCCCGAAGCGAAGAGCAAAGGCCCTCCCAGGAGCATTGTATCGAACGTGGAGATGGGTTTTATTCAAAGTGCGAGCAATCAAAATTGATATTACGGGTAAAGGGGTGAAAAACCTTAGTAAGCTTGCGGTACGATGTTGTGGAATTTAAAAAATTTATGTAGCCCACAGTCGTCAAGTTCAGTCTGAAGAACTTCATTCGGTGAAAAAGTTGAAAGCGTTTCCTCTCCGTTTAAGGCACTTGGGTGCACACTCAGTTGCTTCAATAAATCTTGACTGATGGCAGCAGACTCCGAAGGAGTGTTGAATACATAGGGTCTAATCATGACAACCAATTCACGCCGAATGCGACTGGTGTTTTGCTTCCTAAAAAAGAAACCGAAGACTGGCAGTTTTCCCAGACCGGGTACTTTCTGGCGCTGATCGGAGATTTCGTCTTCAATCAGACCGCCCATTACAACTGCCAAGCCGTCTTTTGCGACTACAGTGCCACTGACGGTGCTTCGAGTTACTGTGTCGACGACGAACTCCTGCGTAGAGTTGGTGAGCCCAAGTACAGGGATTTTTCCGCCGTCAACGACTCGTTGGGCATTTTCTTGAACGACCCGTAGGGTGACGGTGCGGTCAGCATTGATGCTAGGGGTAATCAAAAGTGATTGTCCAATATCGCGTAATTCTGTGATCGGAGTCCCGGCGATGGTGTTGGAACTCGTGGCGGAAGTGCCGACAATTTGTGTGGGACTGAAACCAATGGTCAATGGAATCGTCTCACCGATAAAAATTCGACTGACTTCGTTATTGGCAGTTAACAGTAAAGGGGAGTTGAGAATGGTGACTCGGTTGTCGTCTTCGAGTAATTGCATCCTGGCGCGGAAGTTGTTGCTGACAACCTGAAATGTGAAATCACCTTGATTTAAGACAGAGCCTCCCGGAATCATCGAAGCAATTTTTCTTGCGTCGCCAGATAATTTATCAGAGGGAGTTGGTAAAATATCACCTGTTGTAAAGCTGCCGGCAGTGGTCGATCCGTCAGAATACTGGTAGTCAAATACACTCCGGAATTCATCATCGAGAAGAATTCTCATGACCTTGAGCTCGAGCAATACTAAAGGAGTGGGGACGTCGAGGCTTTGAATCAGAGTTTCGATCTGTTTCATCGTCGCATCGTCACCGGTGCGAACCACGACTTGATTGTTTCTGCGAACGACGGTTACATAAATCGTCGCTTGCCGCTCTTTGAGCAGTTTTGAAATGGGGTCGTCGGGGTTCGTCGAAAGCTCGGAACGTGTCGATCTCTCGTTAATTGCATCGATGAGTTGCTGAATTTCATCGGATGACAAATTGCTCAACGGCTCAGTTTCATCAATCGCTCGATTGCGACTGTTCCGGTATGCTGGATTTGTACTAAATCCCCCCATGCCATTGAGCGAATTAAATGAGCGGCCACCGTAAGTCTGGCCCTGGAATGAACCGAGGCCAAGGTTGCGGCTGTCAACTAAATCAAACCGATTGAGTCGGTGTACGAGATCAAGTACGGAATCCTGGTCGCCGACACCAAAGTTGAGAACGACTCGATCGCCAAACAGGTCGCGGATTGCCACAGCGGCGTCTACCGGGTTGGGATATAGTAAAGTGAAAACATGGGTTTGCTCATCCCGAAAGCTGGCCAGGTTTTCTTCATACTCTTCGGTGGTGTGAATCCGGATGACTCCGGATTTATCGTCAGTGCGATAATATAAATCGTGAGTTTTTGTAAGGTTTTCTAAAACGTCCATCGCTTTAACGTCGCGGAGAAAAAGATTAATCTTAATCTTGTTGGCGTTGGTCGAGGGAACGATGTTAATTCCGGATTGTTCAGAAAAAAGCCGCATGGCCTCGCCAAGTTCTTGATCTCGAAAATCGATCATCTCAATCGTCTTGTCCGGAATGACTAAGCGATCTGAAAACGACATTAATAGAGGATCGTCGGTATCAATGAGAGGGTCGAGATTGTTAGGATCGACCGCGGGAGAAACTGGCGGTGCTTCCTGAATAATCGGCGTGGGTGCGTTTGAAGTTGGATTTTGAACCTGCGCATGTAAACCGCGACCGTCCGCTAGGCCAGCGGAAAATAAGAATGCAGTCAGGAGCAGGAGCGAGCAGCGAAATGCGAGCGCCCAAGCGTTCGGTAACATCCGTGTCATGATTTCTCCAAATCCACCGAGTCCAGGACAATGCCTGTGTCGTGAATTGGACAGATTGGGGGGGGGTTAATCGTACAAATAAACTGTACGTTCCAGCTCTGGAAAGTACAACTCGATCATTTCTTTAGAGATATTCTTGACTTGCATCAAGACCCAAACCCCATCGGAGACTGGTACCGATAGCTGTGTGCTGTTTCGAATTCTAATTATTGTGTCTTTAGATTTTAGAATCGCGGCACTGCGGTTTCCATTGATGATCTTGGATTGGACGTTAAACGTAGGCATTTGCAGCAATTGCTTCCGTAGATTGACCGTCTGTAATTCCAAGTCTTTTGAGAGCTTAGCAATCTGCTTTTGAATGCTAGCAATTTCAGCTTTAAGTTTTTTGTTTTCTTGAACAAGCGCTGCGTTCTGTTGGACGAACGTGTCAAGTTTTTCGACATCTCGAATTTTTGAAAGTGTTTGTTCGATCACTGTGGAAGGCGCGGTGGGATCCTGTTTTTCCTGGGCGTCTGCAGTAGGTGTTCGTAAAGCGAATCCGATCAACCCGATCATGGAAAGCACGAGGAACATCGATTTTGAATTTTTCATGCTGTGCTTTCGGGTGAATTGTCGGGTTATTGAGTTATTGTCTTTGTTTTAACGGATGCCGAAGTTAATTGCCAGCAGCCAGCAGCGCTACAAAAAATGAGATGTAGACATAGCCAACAACTCCGCCGATTCCAATGGTTAGCAGTGGAGTCAAAATCGAGTTCAATCTTTTGACTGATGTATGAAATTGAGCTTCGTGAAAGTCAGCTACTTCTTCCAGAACTCCCTTGAGGTCTCCAGACTGTTGTCCAACCGAAACCATCTTTTTCAACATCGGCGCAAAAGCGTTACCGATATCGATTGCATCGGCGAAATTTCCACCCTGAATGATCGATGCTCGAGCGTTGTTGACGGTTTTTGCAGTAAATCGATTGTATAAGAGTTTTTCAACCGTTCCTAACCCATCAATCAGTGTGATCCCACTCTCGAGCATAACGCTCAAACTTCTCGCAAACGTTGAAGTTTCACACAGCTTAAAGAGTGTTCCAGCAATTGGAATACGCAGCGCGTTCCGGTCGATCCACATCCTACCTTCTTTGGAGCGATACGCCGTGATTGAAAAAACCGCTATGCCAATAAGGATGATTCCGACGAGCGGATAATACTGTCTCATAAAACTGGAAGTATCGACCAGGCGTTGAGTCATTGCCGGCATGTTTTTTCCAAGGCTTTGGAGGTAGATTTCCAGTCGCGGGATCAGGTAGACAACCATGTACGCCGTTACGCCTACAGCAATTAGCAGGACCAACAGGGGGTAAACCAAGGCCGAGGAGAATTCCTGGATTCCACGTCTTCGCGAACGCATGGTCGCAACTGCTCTTTCAAGGACAGGTGGGAGTTCACCCGTTCTTTCACCTACGCGAATCAGTTGAATTGTGAATTCAGGAAAACAGCGGTGTTTACTCATCGCTTGAGAGAGGCTGTCGCCTGATTGGATATTCTTGACTATCAACTTCCAAATTTTTCCGAGTGACTTGCGAGGTGCCTCATCCGTCAATGCGATGAGTCCTGAGAGTAGCGGCATTCCACCTTTGAGCATCATTGAGAGTTGCTGGAGGCTGAGTTCGACGTCGACCGCCCGCGGGCGAAGGTATTGAGAAAGGTCTAATTTAAGATTCGATTCCACCGGCGCGTTGATGGGAGCAACGCCGATCACAATCAACCCGCGACTTCGAAGAAGGGATGCTGCTGCCGAGCGACTGGTGGCATCGACCACCCCGACACGCGGTCCGCCAGTTGCGTCTCTTGCTTTGTAACGAAATTCTGGCATGTTCCTAGTAAGGGCTAATGACGGTGGCAATTTGTTGGACGGAGGTTAATCCCTGGGTTAGTTTTGCGATGCTGTCGTCCATCAAATCGGGCAGCTGTCTTTCGTTTAATAGTTTCTGAATGTAAGTTTCGTCTGGCCGACTAGCGACAACGCGAGCCATCTCTTGATCGTAAACAATGAACTCAAAAAGTCCGATGCGTCCCATGAATCCAGTACCTGCACAATAGCGACAGCCCCTAGCGCGATAGACTTTGGCGCCGGTTAGATCGGGGCAAGCAAGTGAGATAGCTTCGGCTTCCGGCATTTCGTAAGCCAGTTTGCATTTTTGGCAGAGCTTTCTCACGAGCCGTTGGGCGGCAAACATTCGGGAAACAGCTCCGATCAAGAATGGTTTGATTCCCATGTCGGCCAGCCGTGTAATCGCGCCTACTGCAGAATTAGCGTGAAGCGTGGTGAACACGAGATGCCCAGTTAGTGCCGCCCGAATGGCAGTTTCTGCGGTTTCTTCATCTCGAATCTCACCGATCATTAAGACATCGGGGTCGTGTCGCAGTGAACTGCGGAGAGCTTTGTGGAAACTAACCTTATCATTTGCGTCGACTTCAACCTGTGAGATCCCATCAATGACGTACTCGACCGGATCTTCGATCGTAATTACATTGAGCGATTTTCGATTAATCAGAGACCGGATCGCTCCGTATAGTGTTGTGCTTTTTCCGCAACCGGTCGGCCCTGTCATTAAAATCAGTCCATTGGGTCGGTCGATTACCCGTTCAAACTGAGCGAGGTCCGGCGAAGACATTCCCAAACGACCTAGGGTCAAGTCTTGTGTTTGAGTTGCAAGTAGGCGTAGCGTCATACGCTCCCCGTGTTTTGTCGGGATCGTCGCGGTACGAATGTCAATTTCGCTATTATGGTCTGAACTAAGCGTGAAACGTCCGTCCTGCGGTGCTCGGCGTTCCGCAATGTCCATGCCAGACATCACTTTGAGTCGAGAAAGGAGTGGTTGATGAACGGCCAGAGGAAACTGGCGGTAGTTATCGAGTAATCCATCTACCCGGAGGCGAATCCGGAGGTCGGTTGAAGAAGGTTCGATGTGAATGTCGGTGGCCTGCCGGATCAGCGCGGCGTGAAAGATTTCGTCGCCAACAGCAACGATGTTTTCAGACTCGGGATCAACCTGAGTGCCGGTGAATTGAATTCGCACCGGTTCACTTTGGTTTCCATTCCACCTAACGGTATCCTGAAAGATTCGTTGAATTGCCTCGAATAATGTTTCGGGGTCAGCGGCGACGACATCGACTGGATGAGAGATGTAGCGTCTGACTGCCTGAATGCTCTGCTCATCGTTGAGGTCTTTGCATGCAATTAAGACTACGTCATTTTGTAATGTGAACGGTAGTACCTGCCGTCGCGTCGCAAGGTTAGCAGGTATGCGCAGTGCCCAAACTGGATCAATTTTGACTTGATCCATATTGAGTAACTCGGTGTTATCACAAATTTCGGACATGTGGGGTCGTTCAAGCTCTAGTGCGTAATGAGATCTGTGACAGGATTTCTGGGTTTCGTGCGAGTCCGAAAGCAGTTCGTTCCGAAATCAGACGTTGTCGCCACAATCGTGCGAGGCTGTCGTCGAGAGTCCACATCCCTTCTTCGTTACTGTTTTGAATGATCGAAGAGAGTTGATTCAAGTTGCCGTTGGCAATCAAATTTGAAACTGCTTGGTTGGCGTGCATGACCTCGCTGGCAAGCACGCGTTGAGAAATTGCTGCTGGATCAGGATTTTGGTTTTTACCGGCAAGACGAGGTAAGAGATGTTGGACAACGATAGTTCTCAGAACCGTAGCAACTAATCTCTGAGCGAGATCTTGTTCTTCAGCTGGGTAAGCGCTGACCAAGCGTTCGATCGCAGTCTTGCAATCGCCAGCGTGGAGCGAAGCGAACACGAGGTGTCCAGTTTCAGCAGCAGTAATTGCTGTTCGGATCGTTTCTACGTCTCTTAATTCTCCAACTAAAATAATATCTGGATCTTGACGCACTGCATCGACCAATGCCTGGTGGAAGTTATCGACATCAACGCCAACTTGTCGCTGATTGACTAGTGCCTTTTGCGATGTGTGGATGAATTCAATTGGATCTTCGAGCGTGATAATGTGACTCGCTCGCTGAGCATTAATTCGATCGATTAAGGAAGCAATGGTCGTGCTTTTTCCTGAACCTGTTGGCCCAACCACGAGAACTAAGCCGTCTTGAATCGCGCATTTGTCGTATAGCTTTGGGTTTAATCCGAGTTTTTCAAGCGAGGGGATTACGTTGGATAGTCTGCGAAAGGAAAATGAAATCTGCCCTTGCCGACGGTAGATGTTGAAGCGAAATCGATGATCGCTGTCGATGGAAAATGCACCATCAACCGAACCTCGTGAAGCAAGTTGATCCTGCTGAGATTCAGTGAGTATTGAATTTGAAAATTCCTCTGCCATCTGCGAGGAGAATTGATTTTGTTCAAGCTGGGGAAAATCTATTTTGTTAAGCTGACCATCGACCCGAAAATGGATCGGCTCCCCTACCGAGCAGTGAATGTCGGAGACGTTGGACTCAACTGAACGCACTAAAATAACCTTCATGAATTCAGGGAATGGGTTGTGAGGATTCATTGTTCTCTTCCAACGATAGGCAGTCAGGTCGCTCCTGGATCCAAGTTTTAATTGTTAAATAACGAAAACGATCGTCCAAGTTTTTTGTGATTTGTTTTCTGGGTCCGGCTTCATTGTAATTGAAACAGGGATGATGCTTTTGGCGTCCGTGTTTACATTAGTCAGAAATTTCAACACGTCAAAAAAAGCACCTTTGACTTCTACGGGCCAGAATTCAACCGGTTCCTGGCTGGCTTGTTCGTTCATCATTTCAAATAGATCACGCATGTACGAGGAGACGGTCATGCTTTCGGTGCCACCTTGTGAGACGATTGAGAGATTGTAGTCACGCATCAATTCAGTGATCTTCTTAAAGGTGTCGAGTCGAGACTTTCGGCTTCTCCAGCTTTGGCTCAATTCTCGAATCTGCTCTTTAGAGTTGGATTCTCTTGTCCTCAGTCTTTCGAGGCTTTCTTTTTCGTTCTCTAGATATTTTTTTGAAAGCTGAGCGGCATCTTCAGAAACACTCGCTTGCATTGCCGTGTTGTATTCAGCCTCAATCTTCGATTTTTCTTGGCGCAAGGGGATTGCGAAAACAACGGAGTAGACCGCCAATATCAAAGCAGCCGGGAACAGCATCAAGAGAAACTGTTCTCGTTTTGAATTATCTTTGAGTGGGGTAATTGCCATGAAAATTTATTAGGGTTGGTTAATTGTTCAATTCTTTTTTCGAGGCTGGACTGCGGATTCAAATGGCCCTGTTTCTGCTAATAAGATTTGGTAGTTCCAGGGACCGCCTGTGGTTAGTTTTTGTTGACCCTCCTGACGTGCAGGGTTGACTGCCCAGCCAAGTTCGACGGAGCGTTCTCGGAGGCTTTTTGCGAGTCCCTGAGCAGCTTCGCCATTGAGCGAAACCCCGGAAATGAGAATGCCTTCTTCAGTGCCTTCCACCTGCTCGATTACGAGGTCTTCAGTACGCATTTCAATGAGTAATTCAAGTAGGATGGCGAATCGATTGTTTTGACTCTCAAGAAAAAAGGTGATGCGTTTCAGATCATCTCCAAGTGCCGTGACAGCTGTTTCGACCTCTGCGCGTTTTTCCAAAATTTGAATGAGTTGGGCATCGTTCTTTTTTTTCTGAGCAGCAGGGGCTTCTATTTCTGAGATTTTGGTTTGTAAATCATCGTTGTATCGTTGGATAAACTGCCCATGCCAAAAACAAAACCCAATAACAAGCAGGGCAATAATTCCCGAAAAAATATGACGGATTGGGCGTGCTGGTGAGCGGTCAAAGTGTCTAAGCCGAGGTGCTAGAATTGAGTCAAAGCGTTTGCGGTTATTGCCAGCAACGATACCGGCCCAATGTTTGGCAGTTGCGTCATCTGTCAGATGCTCAAAGGTTGCATGTTCTTCGTTCCACTCGATGTTTTGGCTGCCGGTGAGGATCGGTTCGTTCGAAACGAGTGGGTCGAGCGATAATTGTTTGACTTGTTCGAGTCGCGTGGAATTTTCAGTGAGGTGGAAAACCAGATCTTCCCAAACCTCGAGTGTTAGGCGATGGCTTCGTTTTTCATTGTTGGCAGCGAAACCGGAAGGGTGTGCGATCAGGGTATCGTGGCAGCCAAGAGATTCCAGATGTTCGTTGATTGCATCCAAATCGGCATTTCTGATCGCGCTAACCCAGAATTTTTGATAGTCGTCCTCGGCTCCAAGATTGGTTGAAGCAAGCGAAATTTCGTCGATGTCGATGCCCGACAGTGTTTCTGCTTCGAATTTTAAGACTTCCTGTAAATCGCTGGGCTCGATCCCGCTGACGCTTAGTTTCGGGAGGAGTACGATTTGGGACCAGACGTCGGCTGAGAGCACCAGCGTCCGACTGCCAAGTCTCGGTTGATTTTGGGTGACCTGAATGATGGCTTCATATAAAGTTGACTCGACATCCACTGTTTCCCGAAGAAAGAAGTTCGGTTTGGAGAGGTCTTTTCCAAAATCAGCGCGCACCATCTGTCGATCGAAGAAAAGCAGAATCGAAATGTCAGATCGTTTGGCCATTGCAGTGCGAAAAAAAAACAGCGAGTCACGGATACGATTGGATTTTGGACTTCGGTTGCTGAGCTTGTTGGGTGAAG
>CALKNI010000093.1 GCA_938091115.1 uncultured Pirellulaceae bacterium
ATACAGTCATCACTGTCAATCGCAAGCTGTGTTTACATCTTTTTCAATTCAGTCAGATATCAATCACTATTCGAGATCGTTTTATGATCCACCTTGTCAAACCAGCGATTTTCATTTTCACAATTTTCCAGCTTTGCGCACTTGGACGAGCTCAACAGGACTACCGCATCGTTGAAGTAATTGAGTGGAATTTACAAACAGTAACCGAACGGAAAGAAACCACTAAAGCCGGTGCTGGCCTAAACTATCGAGAAGAAAGAATCACCGTAAAAAAGCCTGTAACTGAAGAAATGGTTCGCGTCGAACAAAACCTTATTTACAAACCAGTAATAATTTCCAGCTCGTTTCAAGCCAACGCTGCCGCTTTCCCCACCAAGCTATCGACCCCACAGCGGCGAATACAGTGGGTACCGGGAAGCTACCGAGTTGATCCGATCAGTGGGCAAATGTTCTTCCAACGAGGCACACTTCGCTGGAATACCCTTTCGAACAATCTCCCGGTCTTCCAACCCACTCAGCCCAACATGTCGGTTTACGCGTACCAACCAGAGGTAGTAGAAACACGAACACCGGTGACAGTAACCCGCTATGTTGACGAAATAGTAACCCGGAGGATTCCATACGAACCCCAAGTGGTTAACGAGACTATCGAAAAGCTTGTAGCCGTGAAGGTCCAATATAAAACTCCGATTAATTCTGCAGGTGAAGCAATAGGACCCACAATGCGAATCGTCATTCCAAACGATGCTGAACCCGCGATGAAGACTCCGTCCCTTAATCCACCAACTGACGAAGCAACCTTTCGAGCCAGTAAAAACATTGAAAGTAATACCAAACCAAATATCAGCGTTCTAAAACCAAAGACGCCTCCAAGGACGACCGCCGGATTCACGGGAGTCTTAAAACCAATTTCCAAATCTCAATCGCCGGTCACGAGTGCCAAAGTTGAGTCAAAGTTTAAAGAAACAACGCCTGACAATGGCGTGGTCTCAAACCAACCTATAGAGACCTCGAGTAGGCAAAACAGTTTGAGCGCCTCAACCGTTCCCGAATTGGAATCCAAAATGAAATCAGTCTTGAACAAATGAAGAAATAAACGTCTTACTTCAAACTAGCTAAGCTTTTGTGCCGTGCAGGTATTTTAACTCATCCACAAGCTCAAACTGACAAAGCAGTCAGTTTACTCCTGGCAGAAGATTCAGTATCTGCTTGCATCTTCATTCTCTGGTTTCGGATCACTTTGGCGTTGAGCGAGAATTCCGATCCAAAATCGAATTCTCCAAGCCAATCGTTGAGGATTGATTCATAATCGACTTGGTACATGCCCTATTAGTATTTTGGAAATCCCCTATTTATTAACCAAGAAACATCGGCGTCTGTCGAATAGAGGGCGAAACTCAAACCAAAATCGAGCACAACCGACGAATCCGCTTAACCCTAAAAATCGGTGATAACACCGGCTTTCCGAATGCAGAGTCGTGAAAGAACCTTTAGATTTTTGCTGTTTTGTGTTTTTAACAGTCAACGTGACCTACTTTTTCAAGTCTCCAGTTGGGCAAATTTTGATGCCGAAGGTACGCTATTAGCTTACGCGGCACTCGGATTTCCCGTCCAAGACCGTAATCCAAAAGATTACAAACGGATAAATAAAGCGATGATTCAATTTTTCCTAGAAAGTGTGAACTACGTCAATTTACCGGTCACGACCTTGATGATCATGACACTCCTGTATTGGGTGATGGTCATGATTGGAGTGTTTGGATTTGACACGTTCGATTTTGATTTTGACGCTAGTCCCGATGTCGATATCGATGCTGGTTTCGGAATTGATGCAAGCACCGGACTGGATGCGGCACCGGCAACCTCAATTGGTAGTGGAAGTAGCACCACTGGAAATGATGGATTTTTGCGGACAGTATTTGAATTCTTCTATTTGGGAGAAGTTCCGATTGTAATCATTGGATCGTTTTTTATGTTGTTTTTTTGGATCTCGACATTTGTTTCGAACCACATTTTCAATATGGATCAGTCATTTTTAAGATCAATGTTGTGGCTTTCACCTAACCTCGTAATTAGTCTGGTTTGTACTCGAATAAGTATGATTCCATTCGCGATACTGTTTAGAAAGCCACCACCTGAAAATATTAGAAGAGAAGAAATGTATGGCCTTATAGGACTCATCACCACAAGTGAGGTGACCGACACCTTCGGCCAAATGGAAATCAAACTAGAAAACGAACTCGAGATGAGACTCAATGTCCGCACGAACCCGGGAGAGTCCCTTTCCCAGGGCGATGCGGCGAAAATCATCTCTTTCAATAATTCAAACGGAACTTTTCTGGTTGAACTCACCAAATGGGAGAAGAGCTTAGATGGATAACATCTTACTGGCGCAATCTGATTCAATTTACTGGCTAATATTCTTTGTGTTTTTCGGCGTCTTTATCATCGGCGGCGGTATCGCAGCTTTGATGATCAAATGCCTTCGGAAAGTAGAGCAGGGTTCGGCAATTATCCGCAACGGAATGGGTGGCACAAAAGTCAGTTTTGACCGCAATGTCGTCATCCCAATCCTTCACATCGTTGAAGCAATGGACATTTCGGTTAAAAGAATCGAAATTGATCGTAGCGGTGAAGATGGATTAATCTGTAAAGATAACATTCGAGCCGACATTAAAGTTGCATTCTTTGTTCGGGTTAATAAAGAAACCGAAGATGTGAAACGCGTCGCTCAATTCCTCGGTTGCAAAAGGGCATCCGATGAAATTGCCTTAAGAACTGTCTTTGAACCAAAATTCTCCGAAGCGTTAAAAACCGTCGGCAAGCAGTTCGATTTTGTTGAACTTTATAATTCACGCGAAGAATTTCGTGAACAAATTCTGAGAATCATTGGTACCGATCTCAATGGCTACGTCCTTGATGATGCAGCCATCGATTATCTAGAACAAACCGATTTGGAGAAATTGAACCCAAATAACGTTCTTGATGCCGAAGGTATTAAAAAGATTACTGATCTGACAGCGAGGGAAGTTACTCTCGCCAACCAGATTACCCGCGAAAAAGAAATGACTCTTAAGAAACAGGACGTTGAAGCTCGCGAAGCTATCCTCGCCCTAGAACGTCAACAGGTAGATGCCGAAGAGAAACAAGAGCGAGAAATTGCAGAAATCACCGCACGCCAGGAAGCCGAAGCTTCCGTCGTGAAAGAGCAAGAACGACAACGCTCCGAATTGGCGAGAATCAGCGCTGACGAAGAAATTGCAATTGCTGAAGAGAACAGATTACGTGCTGTGATTGTTGCAGCAAAAAGTAAAGAGCGAACTGACGCAGTCGAAACCGAACGCGTTGAACGCGAACGTGGCCTAGAGGTTGCTGAGCGGGAGCGAGTTGTCACATTAGCTGACATCGAAAAAGAAAAAGCGATTGAGGTTGAGAAGAAGAATATCCAGGACGTGATCAAAGAACGCGTGATGGTAGAGCGGACGGTTGTAGAAGAAGAAGAAAAAATCAAGGACACTCGCGAGTTCGCAGCGGCGAATCGAAAGAAGCAAGTCGCCGTGACCTCTGCTGAAGAAATCGCCCAACAACAATTGGTCAAAGAAGTCAAAAAAGCAGAAGCTGAAAAGCAGGCTGCTGACCTTCAAGCCCAAACGATCGTTGTCACAGCAGAGGCCAATCGCGTGTCGGCTGAGAAGGAGACCGATTCTAAGAAAATGCTCGCTGAAGCGATGCAAGCCGAAGTCGCGGCCACTGGTCTTGCCGAAGCTCAAGTCACCTTGGAAAAAGCAGTTGCCCTCGAAAAAGAAGGAACTGCAGAAGCGAAAGTAATCGAATTGAAATTCGAAGCTGACGCAAAAGGTATTACCCAAAAAGCCGAGGCCATGAAATTGTTCGATGGAGTCGGCAAAGAACACGAAGAATTCAAACTGAAGCTCCACAAAGAAAAAGACGTGGAAATTGCAGGGATCGATGCCCAACGTCAAATCGCTGAAGCACAGGCTCAAATGGTTGCCGAATCACTTAAATCGGCCAACATTGATATCGTCGGTGGTGATTCCAAATTCTTTGACAGCATCGTAAATTCAATCACCGCCGGTAAGCAAGTCGATCGAATCGTCGATAACAGTGAGGTCTTGACAGACGTCAAAGAAACTTTCTTCAACGGGGATCCGGCACAATTTAAAGCTGAAATCAATCGGTACATCGACATGTTTGGAGTAACCTCCGAAGACGTCAAGAACCTCTCAGTTGCCGCTTTGATTGGCCAGATGATGGGATTGACGAACGACAAAGAAGTTCTTGATCGACTCCAGCAAATGATGGGGGCAGCCAATCGCACTGGCATCGCCAGTCAAAATGCCGGAAAAGTCATCAAGACACTGAATAAATCTTAGATCGGGATTTATATCCGAAGCGGTCACCTAATTTTTAATCGGTCGACCGCTTCCTGTTTCCTAGACTTGGCAATTCCAGGGGAAACTTAACTCGCCGAATTTCATTTTCGGCGATTAAAACAGAGGAGCCGTGAGTAATTCAACTTCTTTAAACCCGAAACTAGATGTCAAACGCGCCACAAAATAATGAAACCGCGGAGCCATCCACAGAGGCCTCGACGAATGAACCGCAGTTAGAGCGGGGAACGTATGAGATCATCCAAAATCGGCTTCGGACCTACAGTGACGAATTGCGTGAGCGGCTAAAATCGCTCAATGCCGAACGTCGTGAAGTTTTTGGTTCGATCCCAACCGAACTGATTTCTACACAACGAATCACCACAGCACATAATTGCACGGCGCGGGATATTGTCCCCGTGGGTGACAAATTCATCTTTGGTTACAACGTCCACATGGGTTTGAAGGCCGTTACCAAAATAGAAGATGTTTTCTCGGTTTTTGAGTTTTCAGATGGAGCGATGCACGAGAAATCTCTCGACTTCATTCGGAACGGAAATTTCGAACAAGAATTTTTCTCACTCTATAAATATTACAAAGACACCAGTTTTCAAAAATTCCATCTGGCGGGGCCACACCTCTACATGGTTTTTCAAGTTGGAAAAACCATCAGCGATACAAAATCTTTCAAGTTTTTAATCACCGAGGGTAAACTCCAGTACGTTGACAATCGTAGCGATCACGAAGTTCAATTTCCACCGCAACACGATTTCAAATGGGTGCGGACGCACCGGGACCTCCACCGCGATGGCGACCATCCTCACATTTCAATCGAAGACAGAGTTTTTGTGGAAACCGTTGGTGGTGACTTAACCATCAAGATTGAGGACAACACTGAAGACGGTTCCGGAATCTACGCTGAACCAGTTGACGATGCGGATCAGTCACTCGACGATGCTGAAATCTTTTACTCCATTGTCGGCAACATTATTTTGTTGAAAGTCCGTCCGTTTAAAGAAGATAAATTTCGCTACCTTGTTTTTAACGAAAAAACACAAACCGCCCGTCGCCTTGATTCAATCGAAGATGCATGCGTCTCACTTCCCGAAGATCATGGTTTAATATTTTCTAATGGATATTATCTTCAAACGGGATTACACAAGACATTCGAAAATGACATCTCAGATCTGAAATTTGAACGCCGACTCGCCTCCAGTAATGGCGAGGACTATCTTTACGCGTTTTACAATCCAACAAGTGGTCAATACGTCCTCTTATCCTACAACATGATTGAGCAGGAGGTCGCTACACCGATCATCTGCAATGGTTTCTCAATCTTTGACAATGGACAGCTAATCTATTTCAAGACAGATGCTGCCGCTCAAAAACATCACGCCATGCAGATCTGGCAAACGCCTTATGTTGGAGAAGATTTCCAAGTTGGCGAGCGGCAGGAATCTTACATTTACAAGATAGGTAATAAAGATATCGTCCGAGCGATGTCCGAATGCCATGAAGTAATGAATTTGATTTCACAGGATGATTCTTACGCAAATCTATATGTCGATTTGGTGAAGAAATCAAGTGATATTATCGATTCTTATTTCTGGCTTAACCAAACCCAGACCTTTGAGCTCGCGGAACCACTCGGTAATATTCGAGATGCAGCAACCGCCGCTGTCGATGAGTTCGACAAAGTGGTCCGGGTGCGCAAAAACACAACCGAGCAATTCGCCGCGACATCGAAATCGGCGAAGGACGCTTTAATCCAAGCGACCAGCAAACACTTTCAAAACATTGATGTGTTTGTTCAAGCACTCGCGGATCTGCGCACAGTACGCGGGCAGGTCATCACACTTAAAGAACTAAAGTACGTCGATCTAGCCGCGGTAGAAGAGCTAGAAACAAAGGTCGCTGATAATTCTGAAAGACTCTCCCTGAGGTGCGTCGAATTTCTACTAAGAGAGGATTCTCTTGCTCCCTACGCGAATCGCGTCGATAAACAACAAGCTGATATCGAAAAACTGAAGTCCGGCGTTGCCGCCAAAGCCCTTGACGAAGAAATTGCTGAGGGGGCAAAAGAGCTCGAAATGCTCATCGATATCGTCAGCAACCTGAAAATTGACGACGCGACGCAAAGAACGCGAATCATCGACAGCATCTCAGCTATCTATTCCAATTTGAATCAAACCCGAGCAGGTTTGAAGAAAAAATCTCAGGAATTGATGTCGGTTGAGGGAGCGGCCGAATTCAACTCTCAACTCAAATTAATCAGCCAGGCGGTTGTCAATTATCTCGATGTTTGTGACTCGCCCACGCGATGTGACGAGTACTTGACCAAAATGATGGTCCAGATTGAAGAACTCGAAGGCAAGTTCGCTGAATTTGATGAATTCATAGTACAACTGGCCGAGAAACGCGAAGAAATCTATGCAGCTTTTGATACAAAAAAGTTGCAAATTGTAGAAGCAAGAAACAAGCGTGCCACGGCACTTATGAACGCAGCGGATCGCATCCTCAAAGGAATTAGATCACGCGTTTCCAACTTCGAAACCGTTGAAGAGATCAACAGTTACTTCGCATCTGACCTGATGATTGACAAAGTCCGGGATATCGTCGAAAAACTCGACTCTCTGGATGAATCAGTCAAAGTGGATGACATTCAGAGTCGCTTGAAAACTGTCCGTGAAGATACCGTTCGACAACTCCGCGACAAGAATGAGCTATTCGTGGATGGTGAAAACATCATCCAATTTGGTAAGCACAACTTCTCGGTCAACACCCAACCACTCGACCTTACCACCGTTATTAAAGACGGTGAAATGTACTTCCATCTCAGCGGAACCAACTATTTTGAAAGCATTAACGACGATCGCCTAACTGCGACCAAAGGGGTCTGGGATCAACCTGTCGTATCGGAAAACCACGACGTTTATCGAGCGGAATACCTTGCTTACTTGATGCTTAGCGTTGCAAAATCCGAAGCAACTGCTTCTACTTCCAATCAAAAAAAACCGTCTTTATTTAAGCAATCCGGTGAAGAACTTTTGAATTCCGTTCAGGAATTTATGGCGCCTCGATATGCTGAAGGTTATATCAAGGGTGTCCATGACCACGATGCTTCGCTGATATTGGAGCAATTACTTAAGCTTGATTCGGAGCTTGAATTACTCAAATACTCAAGTCCGGCGAGAGCACTGGCCAATGTTTTCTGGTTCGCTCTTGAAAAGGAAAATCACACCAAACACGCAACCCTAAATGGGAAACTTTCCAGTCTCAGTTCGGCTCGACAGCTCTTTGGTGCCATCTCCAACCGGCAAAAATACATCGACCAGATCGCTGCCTTAATTAATTCCACTGTCATTGATCATGGGGTTGGGGACGTGGCTGATCTCAATGAAGCAGCCAACTATCTGTTTGACCAACTTACGACACATTCTCAACCAGTCTGCAGTGGAAATGCCAGTGAGCTCGGAACAAAATTTGTTGATTTCTTACAAAAGAAAAAATCTCGAAAACAATTTGACAGCGTTGTTTCCGACTCCGCCTTATCAGTACTCGACCGATTCCTACTGGCCAAAGACTGGCTTGGCTCCTACGGAAAACATGCAAACTCGAAAACAACTGACTCGGCTAACCCGATCTGGAACGACAAATACATTGACGAGGTTGCCTCCACATTAATCGACGGTACTTTTTCCGATCGAAAGGTGCTGAAAATCGATACAGTTCGGGAGATTGAGGGAATTCTCGGTGACCACCGACGAGTCGAGTCCAAAATCTATCATCTTGATTACAACGATTTTGTAAATCGACTCAGCCGCTTTCAGACACAAACTGTGCCTGCCTTTGAAGCCTACATCCAGCTGAAAAAAGAAATTATCGACGACCGACGTATTCAATTACGGCTAGAAGAATTTAAACCGCGTGTTTTAACTTCTTTCGTGCGAAACAAACTCATTAACGACACCTACCTACCCATGGTGGGGGCCAACCTCGCGAAGCAAATCGGTGTTGTTGGAGAAAACAAACGAACGGACTTGATGGGTTTATTGCTTTTAGTTTCTCCACCGGGGTACGGAAAAACCACGTTAATGGAATACATTGCGAATCGTCTTGGTATTACGTTTATGAAAATAAACGGCCCAGCAGTTGGGCATCAAGTCACTTCGCTAGATCCAAATGAAGCACCCAATGCAAGCGCACGGGAAGAGATTGAAAAACTCAATCTTGCTCTCGAAATGGGTGACAACGTAATGATTTATGTCGACGACATTCAGCATTGCAATCCAGAATTCCTGCAAAAATTCATTTCTCTCTGCGATGCCACTCGACGGATTGAAGGTGTTTTCAATGGCCGCACGCGGACTTATGACCTTCGCGGTCGAAAAGTAGCGGTCGTCATGGCGGGTAATCCCTACACTGAAAGCGGAGAAAAATTTCAAATACCCGACATGCTGGCCTCGAGGGCTGATACCTACAATCTCGGCGATGTCATCGGTGACAATTCACATTCATTCGAGTTGAGCTACCTCGAAAACTGCCTCACATCAAATTCGACCTTATCGCGTCTCAATTCGCGTTCTAGAAAAGATGTTTTTTCAATTATTAAAATGGCAGAGCAGGGGGGAGATCAGACCGAAACGCTGGATGGAAATTACTCGATCGAAGAAGTCAACGAACTAATCCAAGTCATGCAGAAACTACTAGTCGCTAGAAATGTGGTTCTCGACGTCAACCGGGAGTACATTGATTCTGCAGCACAGGCCGATGAATTCCGGACGGAGCCTTCTTTTAAGTTGCAGGGATCTTATCGCGACATGAACAAGATTGCTGAGCAAATTGCGCCCATCATGAATGACGAAGAACTAACAACCTTGATTGATGCTCATTATCAAAACCAGGCGCAAACACTAACATCAGGGGCACAGGCAAACTTACTCAAATTAAAAGAACTCATCGGAACAATTGAAGGTGAGGATCTTGAACGATGGGAAGATATCAAGAGAACATTTAAACGAAATCTTCTCCTTGGGTCCGCCAGCAATGACGGACAAATGGGGCTCGTGATTGCTCAACTCACGACCTTCAGTGAAGGGTTGCATGAAATCCGGTCATCACTTGACGATGGAGTGAAATTACTGACCTCGCAAACTGATGAGCCCAGTCCGACCGAATTGGAGACGATGAGTCAAATCACAAATGCAGTTGGTGAGCTTATCAACTTCAACAAAACCCTGGCCGATATGAAAGCAATCATGAACGATGGAATCCAAACAAAATCGAGCGTGACTGGGGCGACTACGGCACCAACTCCTCAGAAAATCGAAGTTATCAACAAAGTTCCTAATATCTTTCTCGACATTATCCGCAACCAATTTCGAGTTCTTCAGACCTGGATGGAACCGATCCTAAAAATGTCGAATTCCTTTCCCGAAGCAGAGGGACTGAAAGAAGCCGCGATCGCGACGCAGCAGAATTACGAACATCTACTTGATAAGATTGGAAAGACAAAGACCGAGGTTGAAGTTGAAGTTGAGTACAAGGACGAAGAAGAAAACGAAAATTAAATCAAGTCATCAAAACGGCACTCAATCAATATCCCACAACCCATCGCCAACGCCGCTAAGAACCACGCTTAGGCTTCGACACCGGTTCGATTCGTGAACCACTCTCACCGACCAACATGATTCCGATTAAATTGCCGTCAACTTCCGACAAAACAGGAGCCCCATGCCACACTGAGCGGTCTCCATCAAAGTTACACAGTGCGCCCTGGTCCTCAATCTGGTCAGGCTGAATCGAAATCGAGAAATACCGCAAATCCTCAATCTCACCGCTTGCACGAACCAGAAGGCATGGCTCCGCAGTCGACGGCTGCCTAATTTCAGACTCATCGATTGGCTTTGACAGGGATAAAGTCTCGGCGGAGGCACCCTGCTTTTTCAGTAACTCAACAAAAGACAACGCTCCATCGGATTTCATGTCAGCCGTTATTTTCTGACGAGACTCCGGAATCCCAACAATCGCTATTTCAAAAGACTCGGGAAGAACTTTTTCTGAAGGTGTCAGTACGTCCGATGGTACGGTCACAAAAGTCTCGCCCCCCAGCACTACGCAAGCTCCCATGATGGTCTTTGACTTTTCGGAAGTTCGCCCCAAAAACCCTTTTTGTTTCCAATTAATCTCTAAAGGAATGGCACCACGAAATGCAACATCAGTCGCTCGAACTTGCTCTGCTTGCTCCCGCCACTGGTCATCGACAGTACGATAGAGTTCAAAATCGTCACCCGGCTTGATTGGGCGACCGCCATCCGCAACCGTCAATACTGAAACGCCCCCCTTCATCAAGGTCTCAAGCGATTCCATTTCGAAATCAAGCCCGCCACTGAGCGGTGAGAAAGAGGCATCGACTCCACTGCTGGCCCAAAATTTAGATTCGCTCGTTACCAGCTTGGTATATCGCTCTAATATTCGTACTCTCACGTCAACTTTTAAGCCGTCAGCGGATAAGCCCACTGATAATACGCGGCCAATACCAACGCCCCGGTAACTCACTGGGGATCCCTCGGTAACACTATTTCGATCTTCGCTCCGCAACAGGATTTCAACTCCAGATGTTTCAAGTGAATCTGGAGGAGCATATGAAAGCCCTTGGAAATCCATTTGAAAAGCACCCTCGTCAGGGCCCGGCAGTAAAGTAATGTACTTACTGCCAACTGCCGTTTCTAAACCAGAGATGCCACCAAATCCAAGTTGGGGGCGGACAATCCAAAATCGTGTTCCTTCCCGTGCGAGGTGCTCAGCAAATGAGAACAAATTAATGGTGACATCGACTCCGGACAGCTCCTGATTCAATTTCACACTCTCAACAATTCCGACATCAATCCCTCGAAAGCGAACTTTATCCTCTACAGTAAGCCCATGACCATCTGGAAAATGCACTGTCAGCTGATGACCATCATGAGGCAGTGACCACCAGACGACACCGATCGAAACGACCAAGCAGAACAATGCGACAACCCACATGTAGGTACTGGCCAACCGTCCCCAAAAAGAAAGTCCAACCTCACGAACGACAGCACTTGGAAACTCATCAGCTTTTGTTGTAACCGATTCATCGTTTGAAGGAGATGGTCGAGATTCAGATTCACTCAATTGTCTTTTCCCAAATAGCATGTGGATCGAATGTGAGCGAGGCAACCATACTCATTGCCACACATAAAACAAACGCAATAATCGCGGGACCAAACTGGAAACTAACCATTTCGCCAAGTTTAACAAGCATTACCAAGAAAGCTAATAACATTACATCCATCATGCTCCATTTCCCTAGCGTTTCCATTAAACGTAGAGTGAATGCCTTTTGTTTTCTTTCGAATAGCTCCAACAAGCTGAGCTCCAACAAGAGCACAATTTTTGTCAATGGAAAAATAATAGAGAAAATTAAAACCACGATCGCCACAAAATAATTGCCATGCCGAAACAATTCGATGATGCCGCTAAGGATACTTGACTGGCTTTTAAACCCGAGTTGCTCAACTTCTAAAATTGGAAGTAATATTGCAGGCCAGAACAGGACAAACGCTCCAACTGCAGCAGCGGCGGTTCGGTTGGCCGATTTCGCCCGACTGCCGTCTTTAGAGAATGACGTACTACAACGAGTACAGTACGCACGCTGTTTTTCACCCAGCTTCGGCACCTGTTGAATCAGGCCACAGCAGTGACACGCTTTTAAAGGATTCAAAACAACCCCAGATAAAATTCGTTACTCCCAAATCGCTTCTACCATTTTACCTAAAGTCGAACTTCGCTCAAACGAGCTTGGTTTTGAAATTCTAATTTTTTATCGGCTCGACCTTTAAGCCACCAGGGAGTCATGCATTCCACATAAGGCAGAGAGAAAAAATAAAGTTCGCTGCCGATCCGGTGTTCGACGAATAATCTTAATTGTGGCATTGATCAGATCTCGCCTCGAAACCTGTCCTACCAGAATTCCTCCACCGAATGCAGGAAACCGATTTAACTGATTCCACTTAGGGACCTTAACGGGCGGGGCTACTGATCCAACTTAGCTTTCCGCATCGACTGATACTTTTCTTGCAAGGTCGATTCCTCTGTAGCCTGCTCGCGTTCATTCAGAATAGTCCTCAAGGAATCAAATCGACGAGTGATGTAAGCTAACTCGCTGGCATTACTGGTTCTCGCTTTCAGCTTTAGCTCTTGTTCGGTCAGTTCATTCAACATCTCAAAAATTGACAACTCTTCCAATTTACCCAGGCTCTTTTTGATGAATTCCATATTTTCATCTTGTATGCCTTTCTTCGCATCGGCTTCAAAAACCGTACGCTGAATAACCATGCTTAAAATTTCGTTCTCAAGCCCCCGGACAACCCCTTGTGCATAAAGTCTTGTTTCATCATTTGGCAATGTCGATACCACAGAATCATAAAGCCCCGGCATAATCGGCAACCGTCGAAGCCCACGCTCTCCACGCTTTATTAGAATCAACCGCAGACCGTCAGAATCTGGTGGAATTATAATCGAACCCCGCCAGTCTGTTTTTCCCAGCATGATTTTATCTTCGATCGGCGCCTCGGGAGAGCGAGCCCATACTTCAAAGCCTTCCATCGGCGTCCGCTCTTTATCATCCGAGACCAAAAACAAACGCGTGGATCGTTCAGGCGGACGAATTACAAGTGCCAATTTTTGAGACCGCTTACTCTTCCGTTGAGACAGTGGAGCGCGCCGATTTGATTCAATGGACGCGCGCAGATCAGCTCCGTCCTTTCGTTCACTCGTTAGGTAAGTGAACTCAATTGGCTGTAACTTAACCAGTTCACCTTTCCGGTCAGTCAAACGAATGATTGGCAAAAACCGATCATCATCTCGTATATAAATCGGCGATCCATCAATTGGTGCAGCGTTCCACTCAAATGCGGCATCGTCAACCTCGGCTACCGGTTCGCCTCCCAGGCTTCGAACATTTGGCTGTAATGTCGTGCGGATACAACTTTGAACCCCTCGAATCTGCATGATCACTTCATCTTTTTTGACCACTTTCCCTTGGCTGTTCTTTACTTCAACCTCTTGGACTCGATCGATCCTCGCCAACGGCATGAAGGCAACGCTAATTGCATCCATGACATAACGCCCCAGCTCATTTCGCTGAATAACTTCGCGAACCACCAAAGGCCCCCACAGCTGGGTTTGAATATCGAACTCACGCACACGTACGCCCACCGTTCCATGTACTTCTTCCAGGCAGACAACCATCAACTTATCGTATGGCAGCAATGCCGGAACCAATTCCAACCCTACAAATTTTTCCGGACTCTCCAAGTCTTCAAGAAGACGATTCCGCCAACGCTTGGGCGCTCGCCCAGTAGTTAAATCCCATCCGCTGGGGTCTAACAATTCGGAACGTCGGGTAACATCTTTCGCAATATTGTAATAGATCGCGTCGATCAATGGCGAACCATCGAGACAAAACCAGACAGCCACCTGATAAGGACGATACTCCCACGCCCGTTTGCTAGTCTCAATAAGATCCTGATCATCAAAATCAGGCATGAATACATCAACCGCCGAAACCTCAGGCTCTACCTCCGCAACCTCAACTTGCTCTACCGAACTTCCAGAATCCTCTTCCTGTGCCTGGGTCGCATTCAATGCAACCACCGTTCCCATTATTAAAACAGACCAAAACAGCAAGCTGGTTCGCCAGTTGAGATGAGTGAGGTTAACTATCATTTGGAGAAATCTCATTTTCCTTGCTCTTCTTTTTCAGCCGTCAAATCAATTTTCCAGCGATCGACGTTTTGATAAAGATGAATTAAATCTCGCCCTATCGCGCGAACAGTATCGCGATATGCAAAATATTCTCTGACTTGGTAGAGCGGTATGACCGACAGGTCTACCGCGGTTTGCCGATGCAATCGCCTTAGATCAGCACACGCTCGTTGCCAACTCCTCGCATAACTCAAGTTGCGCAACGTCTGCTCAATCGGCGCACTCACTGCCGTGGCAATCCCTTCGGCCCCAATGACATTACTCGCATCCACTAACGGCTCTTCCATCGTGACTTCCAAGTAGAGAAAATCCCAATTGTCATCCGGGGGAACCGTCTCACCTCGCTTCAGCTCTCGGATTGTTGTTTCGACGCCAATCTCCGTCCACCCTCTTGCAATAGCAGCTGCTGAATTTGCAGCGACACTGCCGCTCGGATAGGCAATGACCAACTTAGGGCTTGGCAGGGGTTCAGGGCGGACAGGCGGACGGGCTCTTAATGCTAAATCAACCATCACCATTCCCATTTCCGCATTGAACGCCAGCGGACGCACTTTGAGATCATAGGCGTATGCAATCTGATCGTTATCCTCCGATCCAATCGGGAACGGACCGCTGATGGCCTCACTACCGTCAACCGGCTGGCCTCCGCTGATCACATCGTTGACTAGTAAATCGCGGTCAATCGCATGGGACAACCCGTTCTTGAAACTTGGATCTCTCCCCGCTTCTGAGCGTATCTTCGGGATCAACATATGAACCGTCGGAAGAATATAAGGACGAGATTGCACTCGTTCGTTATCACGAATTTTTGCAAGATCTGCGTTAGGTACACGATCGAGAATATCAATATTACCGGCAAGCAACTGATCAACCGCATCCGAACCGTTCTCAAAAACCTGCTCAACAATCACCGGATGCTGATGACCCAAATGTCGGGGATAAGCTTCGTTAAGCTCGAAAACACTCGCGCCATTGTTTTCTCCGGTCTGTACATAGAACCCGTTTCGCTCAGACTCTCCGTCTTGATCTCCTTCCGAATATTTCAACTTCAAGAGAGCTTCTGGACGAACAAAAGGTGTTCGAAGTGTAAATACAACCCGATTCTCCCCTTCAATTTCGACTGATTTCAAAATCTTAGCCCACGCAACATTGTGGTCTGGAGATGTTTCCGTTGCCGCGGAAGTTAATCGTAAAGCAAGTCCAAACGCATCGATTTCAGGGACCGCGAAACCCAGCGGGCTTTCATCAATTTCCATTGCATACTTCAGACCGATTTCATCCAAAGGAAAAATCCGGCCGTTTAGAAATTCAAACTTACCACCTTCATCCGTCAATCCAGTATTCTCAATCAACGTCCGCTGCGTCAATCGTCCAACCCGACGCGATCCCCAATGTTCAATGCGATTCGGGTCTGCATCGGCTCCATCCTGAGTAACCCCCACGACGATTAGAGGAAACTGCAGCAACAGCGTTTTTTGCAATTCCAATACTTCAGGTCGTCCCGGAAACATCTGATCGGCTTGTTTAGCTGAAAGATGAGCTTTTCTACCTTTTCCTTCATTTGCATATTTCTCGGCCAGCACAATTAAATCATTGCTGCGCTGGAGAAATTTTGCCGTCCATTCGGATTTTAACCGGTTTGCTTTTTCACCGTATTTGTCGACCAGGGAATCAAGTTGTTGCCGAACTCCAATGTAGTCTTGTACTTGAAACCGACGATCAATCATTCCATTGTGACAATCCATCACGATACTAATTAATGGAACATTAAACCCCGGAACATTGAAACTGCTGTCCTTTTCATAGAGATCTTCAAAAATAGACAAGGCGAGTTCGTACTCACCTAACTCGAAGTTCTTTTTTCCATCTAAGAAAAGACAGTTCATCATCGAAGCCACCATCGCTGGGTCGTCTTTTCCCCCGAGGTTATAAACACGAAAAAGATTTCGAAATGCTTTTGAGTATTCCTTCAAACCAATCCATTGATTGGCCTCCTCGATGAGTATCTCATTAAACGTCAGGAAACGGGCGATACTCGAATAGGGAACTTCCAACCGCTCATCACCATCCTGGAAATATTCGAAAACCAATTCGCCGCGTTCCGGCAATGGATTGGGGGGCAACTTACCGACGATTGGCTTAATCTTAAGAATAGCGTTTTCACCAGCTTTGTTTAAAAACACCAAATCGAATGGCTCGCCATCAACATAATTTCCTTGGAGATCCTCTTTCTTGATCCACTGCGCATGCGCAGGGGTTGCCACAAAGAGCAGCCACAACAGCAGACTTAAAGCAACGCAAGTACGTTTCAAAGAAACGCAGCGAACGCAAATGAAAGTGAATTGAAAAAGATTAATTGCGTGTTTCATTGGTACTACGTGATCACCTTTGCTTTTGCCCCGCCTGCGGGTGGAGTAAATCATTACTTAATTTCTTAAGAGAACTGAACGCTAATCCAAACCTCTCTGACAACTCTTTCCTTTTCAATCCCCTAATTTGGCTGATCAACAATGTGAATCGTCCCATCCAGTCCGCCAAAATACATCTTGTTGTCCTTGAGAAGCGGTTGGTGATTAATCGGCTGCCCCAATTCGACTTTGGAAACCAACTCCCCAGTATCGGGAGCAAGCCAAACGACGTTGCCACTCTGATAACAAAGCATCAGCCCACCATTGGCTTTCTCAACAACCTTGGGTGCACATGCAAATTTGCCATCCTCCAAATCAGCTGACCACTTCAAACCTAAATCTTCCTGGTAACAATGCAACTTCCCGTCACTGGTTGCCACAAGAACCCCAGCCTCAGTTGCCCAGGGGCCACTGACAAAATCTGATTTCAAAGCCGAATCCTGAACAATCGCTAAAGGTTCAGGCGTAAAAGAAGTCAGTTTGTCGCCCTCGGCAGTGTCTAGCACCCCGTAAAGCTGAGAACCGAACAGAACAACGTTGGATTTGACTGGAGTTTCGCATGTAAGCTCGCCCGTTTTCTTGATCAACCGTGGATTACTACCCGACAAAGTGTAAATTACGCTAGGTAAATCTTCGTCAACCTGCCCCCGAGCAATCACCACTTGGTTCGCACTCAATCGGGCTGGCTCGAACCACTTTGGTGTATTTCCGTTAGGCTGGAGTGCCGGCTGAAACGGCGCGCCTTGCATTGCTCCACTATTCGGATTGATACGCGCGACTTGACCAGTAAGTGTCGGCACAACCACATCGCTTCCCATCGCGATGGGCGGGCAAGCAATTCTGTCCGCCGGCTTCACCAGTGACAATACTCTCGATTTCTTCTTCACCAGGTCAACCAGCAACATATCTTTCCGGCCTTCAGCACCAAAGCAGGCAAATTTATCGTCTGGCAATTCAACGAGCGTTTCGAATTGAAGATCCGAACGAATCTTACTAGCTTGCATTGACGCCAACGCAACTCCGGAATCGACCACAGCATCGTCGATCGAAAATGTGTCTCCCTGATTGTTTACCGCAATCACGGTATCCTTGTACAAAATCGGTGAGCCTGCCAAATCTCCGCCAATATCTGTCCGCCAAACTGCCTTGAGCTCCATGGCATCTACGAGAGATGCTGAGACCATTCCAGATCGGTTTCGCTTCTTGATATGAAATAAGTAATCATCGAGCTTGCTTACCGGCGCGAGAAACGTATCACCACTGTCAACATTTACAATTCGATTAAATTCAGCGAGGTTTCGCGGAACTCGATACCGCATGATTCCTTTGCCCGCCACCCAGAGATTACTTCCCTCGGTGGTTACAAACACACGTTCGCTCCCCTTGGCATCGAAAACATCCTGCGTGAGAACATTAACTGGATTCTTATCCTCCTCTGGGTACAACTCGAGAATTCTCAACTCCCCCGTATCGGATGTCAGCAGCATCCATCGCCCAAACCGTTTCATCGGTGTAGACACAGTTCCCGATACGACTCCAGGGATAACTTGAACCAATTCGAGCGCTGCCCCTTTATCACGCGGTTTCAAAACGTACAGATCAGACTGGCCTCCCAAATTAACGACCAACAAAATATGCCCCGTCCATGTCTGTGGCGCGGTTGAAATGCTACCCTCGTAATGCCCCAAATTTAAGACCTCGACGCAATCGAGCGTTTGACTGGAAATTACATAGAGATTTTGATAACTGCCGACTTGGTAGAGATAGGGATCGCGATCAGCCAGCATTGCACCAACATTAACTGGTTGCGGCAACTGAATGGCGTGCATCAGTTCACCCGTCATCCGGTCAATCTGCAATAACTTCCCTGAATCGGTATTGAGAATTACAGCCTGATCAGTAACCGATGGAGCCAGGAACGGTTCGTGAATTTCAACTCGCCAAATCAAATCACCGGATTGCAGGTCCAACAGAAGTAAGTCATTATTTCGTTGATCCGAGACAACCACCTTTCCATCGGCAGTGACTTCAGGTTGATTCGTCGTCTCAAACCCGACGAAGCGACGCCACTTAACTTTTCCCTGCCCCGCATCGATCCCGTAAACGGCCCCCTCTGCAAGGAATGCAACAACCTCGTCCTTTAGGGCAGGCACCTGTGTTCCAGAGGTTACCGACAGTACAACAGTTTTTTCAACTGCCCCGCCTCGTGAATCCTGAGTTGCTTTTATATTGGGTAACTCGATCTGTTTTACCAACGCCCGTTGGGTTTGGCTAACCTTGATCATCAATTCCCGAATGGCACTGCGACTCGCTAAGTCGCCATAGTTACGGGTTAATTTTTGGTATACAGCAAACGCCTCGTCCGTTTTTTTAACCTCATTCAAACTTTCGATTCGGACCAGATTTAATTCGTATTGCTCTTCTTTTTGGATCTGCCCTTCGATCGTGGCAATGTTATTTGCAATTTTCAAATAGTTGTCGTTTACCGAAGGAGACTTTCGGCGACTGTTGGGAATATAAACTGGGTCATCTACCAAGGTATAAAAATCATTAACCCTGACCAACTCTTCCTTCATCTTATCAAGATCAGTAATTTTAATTGCTTTTTTCGAAATAGCGGCGAGCGACGTTGGGAGCATGACCGCGAGATCGTCTCGGAGTTCCTCCATTTCGCTAGTCGCATCCTCCTGTTCTCTCAATTCAACCAATAAAGTTCCAGACTGCTTCATCACTTCCGTGTAATTTTTCAGGCCATAGGTCCCACGAATAATTGCGTGTATTCTCTTGACCTTTGCCTTCGGCGCATCCTTATGCGTCGCATATTGTTCGAGATAATTGTCGAACTTTTTCTGAGCGTCGCCATAGCTCTGCTTATTAAAACTACTCATAGCAGCTTCAAACATGTCCTCTGGTTTCTGTCCAATATTGACGAACCACAGCACGGCAACACCAATCAACAAGGTTCCCAGGATCCCGAAACCAATGTATAGCCACTTAGTCGACCACTGATCACTTCGGTCTTTCTTACCTTTGAATGACGCCAGAGTCGGCTGGGGACCGCTCTGTGTTTGATAACCGCCTGACGCATAACCATCATCGGCCAACGCATCAAATGCCGGTTCCTCCGGAAACCCAACCTCGGTTGGCAAAACCGCGCCGATTTCAATTGGATCTACGGTCGGTACTGCGAATTCTTCAGCCATATCACCTGCATCGACAAGCGCCATGGTCGCATCATAGTCGACCGCAACATTCACTTCAGGGACATTCGCATCCACTTCTTCTACGACATCTTCTTTCGCAAGTCCTGTCAGCTCACCCGTGTCAAAACTATTGTCAACCGTGGGATCAGGCCCCGAAATTTCAAAATCATCTTCTTTTTTCGGCGCCTTTTTAGCAGATGCCAACAGAATTTTTGCCTGCTGCTCTGTAATATGCTTTTTCTTAACCAAAAAGGCCAATACAGACTTTGGTTTTACTTCTTTATCGGACTTCTCGATCTCGGCACGAATCTTACCGAGCACCTTTGGATCAATGATCCCCAGATTTTCAAGTTTCTTTAAAAGCTGACTCGGTGTCATGCGACTCCCCTTCGTTTCCTCGCATTGGTGTCGGTCGAGGTACCGAATAAAAATTAGTTGTTACCTCGAAATTCCACTCTGAATTAAATTAAAACTCTTCATCAGTTGTTTGAATTTCAATCTTCTCAATATTGTTAATTACCCCGGTATCCCATGCAGTAACCAATTTTGCGTGGGTTGAATCAACGTGAGCCAAAATGATCATTCGAGTTGCACTGGTTGTTTCTTTGGCATCTTTGACTCTCGAACGCATCTCACTATCACTTGGACATTCAACTTCTTCGTCATCCCGAGTCGTCACGTAATAGGTATTAGTCTGATCGATGGTAACCTGGACATAATCATCCAAGATTTCATCTTCTTCCTGAACTTCCGTGCTCGGTTGCTCCGATTTTGCTGGTGGTTGCTCGAGTGACTTTTGCAGCGTGAATGAAGCGGTCACCATGAAAAAAATCAGGAGTAAGAACGTCACATCGACCATTGGCGTCATGTCGAGTTCGTCTTCGGGGATATCCTTTTTCTCAAAAGCAACATCTGGCTCGTGGTCCTCTCCCTCGACGTCCTCCATTCCCCGCCAACCCATATTCTTATAAGTGACGTCATCCGGGCCATCCTCTGGAGTCGGACGATAAATTTGAGACTCTAGTTCTTCCCGTTCAACTGCTAACTTTCTCTTCATCTCGATATCAAGATCAGAAAACTGTCCAGTTGGTTTGTTTAAACCAAAACCTTCACCTTCACCTTCAGAATTCGGAATTGGCTTGGACTTTTTTTTCTTCTTTTTACTCATGGCTATACTTTGCTACAAACTCACTCGCCAATTGGTTCAAATCACCTAGAAACTTACTGCTCTGCTTCAATCCCAACATAAATCTTTCGCGTTTTCGCGAGTTCAGACTGCCCAACTCCGCGCTTCACCATCTGCACCATGCCGGTCTTCACATCCCCTTCGGCTTTGATCAAAATCGCATTCTTAGTTGGGTAACTGGATAGCTGACTCTCCACGTATTCTCCAATGTCCGCTTCCTGGGACTCTTCATCGCCTGGAGGCACCTTGGTATCCGCCGCCATCGAACGCCCTTTGTAGATCTCCGCCTTTTCGCCAGTCGCTTCATCGAGAACCACGATTAGCGTAACCGCCTCTTTATCCTGAATTGAGTCGCCATAACTCGCCATGGGAAGTGCTACCGCGGCTTGCGGATCCATTCGGGAAACAACCACGAAAAAGGCCAGTAACAAAAACGTCACATCGATCATCGGGGTGATGTCGAGTTCGCCATCATCCGGATTCCGCTTACGCTTGGGCAACTCAATATTTGCTTCTTCACTCATCCGTTGTTCCGCAGGTTATATTTCTCAACGACAGGCATTCATTTTCCCATTTGCTCGATCACTGAATTACTTATTCGGGAAACGAATATTGCATTCTTTGAACACCTCGAGAAACTGATTGAGACCGTAAGAAACAAGATCTTCCATTTTTCGAATAACAACGTTGATATAGGCAGTACACAACACCAATGGAATTGCAATGGCCAAGCCCAAAGCCGTCGTGATCAGAGCGAATTGAATATCCATCGCCAACTTACTCACTTCAACAGTCGCGTTGGGATCAGCAAGCTTTGAGAACGCTGCCATCATTCCGAGCACAGTACCCAGCAACCCGATCATCGGCGCCGTCTTAATCACGGTATAGACCCAACTCAATCGGTACTCAAGGTCCTGAAGTACGTCACGTTGAAAACGATCCGCAACCAACTGCTTGACCTTTCCAAATCCGATCTTTCTGTTTTCAATTGCCAACTGAGCCAATTGGCACGTGGCGCGTCGGTCGCCGTCGCAAACTTCAGCCGCGGCATCGTAATCGCCTTTTGAAAGCGGCTCTTCAACCGCCTCAAGAAACAACGTTTGCATCGCCTCACTTTTAAATTGTTTTTGACGGACACGCGACCAAACCATGACAACGCAGAACGCCCCCCAAAGAGCAATAAGAAACATCACCAAATAAATAACGTTTCCTAAAATTGTAAAAACTTGATCCATAATCCCTTTATCTCAGTTGAGTTGTGTTTCTTACAGTTGAATTTTTATTCATAAACGCGGTTCAAAGAACGGCGATTACATTTCGCATCGGAAGTCAATCACAACCAATGCAGCCAATACATCAGCCGAATAACCGGACTGTAGTACCAACGATTGTACAGCTTTTAATCGGAGCCTGTGTAAACAAGGACTACCGATAGGTAATATCCTCCACAATAAACTCATAACCACTGCCACCGGGAACGACTTTCAACTCCGTCCTCTGAATGTCACCAACGTTCTTCCCAGTTCCCTCCAACGCAGCACTTTCAACCACCCGTATCTGGGCACGCGTCGCTTCGGGATAAAATTGTGCCTGCACGGTCGAGCCAAGCTGAACGCCCGCCCGCTTGCATAACTCCTGATCCCAGCGCCGCAAACGAATTTTCTCCGGCGTAAAGCGCAAAGTCCCATTCTCCGCTTCGCGACTAGATTTAGAAACACTAATCGGCCCTGACAAATTCCGAACCCGCCAAATATCATTTTTAGTTTGATGGATGACGCCAATATCAATAGCGAAAAAAGACAACTGTTTGGCGTAAGTGTTAATATCCTCGGCCTCGTAATTAATCACCCATCGTTTCCACTCCGGCACACCGTTTCCTCCAGTACCGGGGCCTCCCTCGCGCGAACCATATCCAGAACCAGCACCCATTACCGCGGCGTCCCCGCTCCTTTTTTCCAAATTCGCCCTGACTGATGACACTGCATCGGTAACGGCCTCCAACGCATTAGCAAGCTGGGGGATTTCAATTTCTGGAAACTCCTCTACCCCGGGCTCCAGAATATCATCCGCAACGCCTTTGGGCTTCTCATTCCCCGCTTCATTAACAACCGGAATTGGACCAGCCAATCGCTGCGAAAAATCAAAAACAGAGGTAATCCAAATCAAGAATAAGACCGCAAACAAGAACCCGAACAAAATAATGAACGCAACCAATGCTGCGCTTAGCCGATCATATCGTGACGATTTCGTTTCGACATTTAAATTAATCTTCGGTGTTGAAATATAACCTTCACTCATAACCGAACCTTCTTCACAAAAAATGCCCCGATTGAATTTCCGATGAGAAAAACCTTTGGACGCTACAGCAACTCCAAATTAACACGCCACCCAATCAATCCAGTAATTCCGCACTCGGACGGATCTTTAAAAACCATTCCGTCCACTTACGCTTCATTTCACCAATTTCAAGCCGGCACGAATCACTCTCCTCACCTGTCAACGCATCTGGATCTCGCAACCCATTCTTTCGAGTCAAATCGGTCAACTTCATCGAATCAATTTTCCGACTGACCAATCTCAATCCGTCATGAGCCTCGATGCAAATTCGCAAGTCCGGATCACCAAGGGCGTACAACAGCGCCGGAACATTGTCCATCGCCTGCTCTCCAGCAAGAAACCGCACCGCAATCAATCGCCGGTAGTAGTTCCTCGCGGCGATCATACTCTGCAAAAATGCCTTAATCTCTCCCCGCGACTTATCGTCTTTGGCACGAAATTCTGAAATCTGCTTTTTCAAAGCTTCCGCCAACTCACGCAATTGCTCATTATCAGCCTCGCCATCTTTCATCATCGAAATTAAATCGCTGAGATTTTTTTCTGTTTCGACTTGGCGGATCAAGCCGTTCGCACCAGTTCTCAAAACCGCATCTTGGCGAAAACCCTGCCCACCAAGAGCACGACTTTCTGCCGGTTCGACATTCAAGACTTCACTACTCCGAACCAGAAACAGAATCGCTAAAGCGGGTGACCAGATATTGTTTTCCTTGCTTTGAGGCTTGATGACAGAACTCCCACCTCTCTGCTCCAGCAAGTACTTGACCCCCTCGTCATACCAATTTACGAGATTCGCATTGCCCACATCGCCTTCACCCTGTTCCCGAAAATAGGCGTACCTCTCTAAAGTAAACAGATAGTAACAAGTGAAAGGTATGTTTCGATCAACTTTGAATGCCCGCTCCAACCAAGCATTTCCAGCGCGGACCTTGTTTGCTAACTTCCCACGGTCAAACTGAACCAGTGGGCCGGTCTTGTTAAGAAGCGAACTCTTGCCGTCCACCGGTTCGACATAGATCGTAACCGTTTTTGGAAGACCGATCGATTTTTTGGACAACGACTTACTCATTGACTTAGCCCGTTTATTGAGCTGGAGAAAATCCGAAAGCAAATATGCAGTTCCACCACCGGCAAACGTCATAGAAATACTCGAAGTCGCCTCGAAGGCTTCCAAAGTCGTAGCCCCTCGTGGTTTAAATCCTGGGTCATTTGGCTGCCCAGAGGCTTTTAACTTATAAGCCCAACCTCCGTCCGGCGCTTGAGAGTTTAAAGTCCAGTCCAGTGTTCGCTTAGCCATTTGCACATCCATATCGAACCCGTGCAACTTGGCCACAAACATTGCAAGAGCGGCGAACTGCGTTTGCGACATATCACAGCTTTTATACCCTTCGTTTTTATAGGTGTAGGAGCCATTTGGATTTTGGCGATCCTCTAAAAACCGAAGCAACTTTTTGATGGGCTCTCGGTACGCCCGCGCGTTTGTTTCGGCCAACAAGATAATTGTGATGCACGGCAAATACATCTCACGCTCATTCTCAATCATCTCGTCAACTTGAGCCGCAACATCTTCGCAGGCCTGCTTCACCAGTGGATCACTTGAAGGCACACTTCCATTGTATCGCTTACTGTGCTGAACAACGGCCAAGGCGGTAAGCACACGAGAATTGATCTGTGAGTTTGGCTTGATTGCGCCCTTGAGATAATTAACCAAATCATCGGCAAGGGCTCTCACCGCCGGGTGCTCCGGATTGTAAACCGCTTGGGCAGAAGCGCAAGGTGTGACGAGGAATGCATTCGCAAATACGAGGATTAGAAAAACACACGGGGTAACGGCGCACGCCAATCCACGATTGCGATTAACCGGCGTTTTAACACCTAACCGCAACGCGTGACTTCGACATTCAACTTTTTCTTCAATCATTTCGATTGAATCCATTCGGTATGCTCCGTAATTACCTGCTATCTGCAATGCAACCCGACGATTTCCAGCCATCCATCAGCCCGCAATCGCGGCCTCAGAAAAACAATCTGACAGTCCTTCCATGCCAAAATTCCGCATCCGGCCAATCGACTAAGCCGGTGGCGATCGTCAAAACGTCAAAGGAAGGCTGGGGACACCCTGGAGCCGATCTGAGACTTCTCTAATCCCCTAAAAATTCCACCTATCTTTTCCAGCGGCGGGCGTGTTAATGGTAATTTTTGTGCCCCAGCATGTCAACCAAATGGTCGGTAATTGGCGGCGCTAACCCTCAGACTAACTTGTTTATTTCTCAACATCGAAATATTCAGCCAGCCCCCCAAAACACGAACAACACGATCTGATAATTACCGGCCACTCCAAACCCGCAGCCTAGAACCTAACCCCGCCCCCGCATAAACCCTCGGCTTCAGACACCCTAATTCAATCGCGGACATACGCCTAATTGCCGCCAACCCCATCAACGCCCATTGATTAGCTGGTTGCTGGCTCTCGAGAGATGGGCACCTGCTCGCTAGATACGGCCCACACTTTTCTTGAAAACGCCCAAAAGCAGGGGGAAAACGCCGATTGACAATTCCAGCCTCAATCAAGTACATTCTCTCCCTACCAGTCACACAGTATTTAGCTCGACGGAAACGAGAGCCTAGACCGTTGTGTGGGATGGTCGGGTAGCTCAGTTGGTAGAGCAATGGATTGAAAATCCATGTGTCGGCGGTTCGAGCCCGCCCCTGACCACTCTTTTTTACAATAAAAAAAGCCCGCTTTCACGAGCGGGCTTTTTTCGTGGCCATTGACAATTCTTCACTAGACGCTGGGAAAAACAGTTGCCCAAGCGAACTGCAACTCGTTAAACTGGGGCCTTGGCGAGCCGCCAGCAAACCCAGTCGATCCAAATTAACACACTGAGTTGACTTTTTTTACGCGGCCACAAGACACTTTCGCTTTTCAACCATCGCTTTGGTTACATTAGAAAAGTGGCTTTTTAGATAATTCATAACCTAGGCGGGGCAAACAAACCCATGAGAAACTCACGATTCGTTTTATTTGCAACTACGATTTGCGGCTTCATACTACTCGCCTTGGGCGTCTCTTTGGCCAGCGCTCCCCCAATCAAAGACAAGCCAACCATCGCATTCGTCACAAATCAAATTGCCAGCTTTTGGAATATCGCTGAAGTCGGAGCGAACGACGCCGGTGAAGATTTTGACGTAGAGGTCGATGTTCGCTTTCCCAACGAGGCCACTGCGACGAAACAAAAACAAATCGTCGAGGACTTACTCTCGAGCGGAATTGATGCATTGGCAATTAGCCCAATTGACGCTGTCAACCAACTGAACATGCTCAATGGCTGGGCCGGTAAAATTCCTCTCATCACCCACGACTCTGACGCCCCTGAAACCAACCGAATTCTTTACATTGGTGTCGACAATTATGCCGCAGGACGAACCGTTGGCAAGTTAATCAAAGACGCCTACCCCAACGGAGCACGTGTCATTCTAGCTATTGGTCGGCTCGAACAAGACAATGCACAGAAACGCCAACAAGGAGTCATTGACGAGCTTCTTGATCGCGAAGTCAGCTTTGAATGGCGCGACGAAGTAGAAGAAGTCAAAGGAGATAAGTTTACAATTCTCACAACTCTTGTGGATCAGGGAGCGACTCAAGTTGCAAAACAAAAAGCGGAGGATGCACTCAACACCTATCCCAATGTCGACGTGATGGTAGGACTCTTCGCCTACAATCCTCCCGCTATGCTACAGGCTATTAAACAGGCAAATAAATCAGACAAAGTCAAAGTCGCTGGCTTCGATGAAGACGACGCAACGCTCCAGGGAATCAAAAACGGTACTGTGATCGGCACCGTGGTTCAAAACCCCTACGAGTATGGCTACCAGTCAGTACGCGTGCTCTCAGAATTACTAAAAGGTAATAAAAAAGTGATTCCAGCAAGCAAATACATTGACGTCCCCGCAAGAGCCGTAACCAAAGACGGACGCAAAATCGGTGGGAAAGCAACGGAAAACGTCGATGAATTCTGGGCGGACCTAAAAGAAAAAATCGGTAACTAATTTCTCACCGGAGCAGGAACGCACAAACCATACACCCGGGAACTCCCTTTAAAACGGGCATTGCCAGTGCTGTCGGGACGGAACTGTGCCCCTACTCAATGTTGATAAAAGTAATTCTTTGTCTGAACAACTGCTAGAAGTAGACTGCCTCTCGAAAAGCTTTCCCGGCGTGCGTGCGCTGCATCAAGTTAGTCTCGCTCTAAAACCTGGTGAAGTGCTTTCCGTTATTGGAGAAAACGGCGCGGGCAAGAGCACTCTAATGAAAATCTTGGCCGGTGTTCAAACGGCGGATTCCGGTGATATCTTTATCGATGGTAAAAAAACTTCGTTCGATTCCACCCGGGCGGCGATGGATCATGGCATTGTACTGATCCATCAGGAATTAAATCTTTGTGACAATCTAAATGTGGGCCAAAATATATTCCTCGGTCGAGAACCACGCAAATTTGGAATCGTCAATTCTCGGGAAATCAACCAACAGTCTGAAGAGTTCCTAAGACGCGTTGGATTATCGGTTTCCCCTAAAACCATCGTTGGCCAACTGACAATCGGCAAACAACAAATGGTCGAGATCGCCAAAGCGCTTTCAGTGAATGCCAGAGTGCTGATTATGGACGAACCAACATCCAGCCTCTCCTCGAAAGAATCCGCATCCCTTTTCGAACTCATTGAATCCCTCAGGAATCAAGGCGTCAGCATTATCTACATTTCCCATCGACTCGCGGAGGTAAAAAGACTTTCGGACCGCGTCGTTGTCCTGCGTGATGGCGAATATTGCAGCGAATTAGTTGGGGATGATATCACGCACGCCAACATGGTTTCCAATATGGTTGGGCGAGATGTTTCCCAATTCTACAATCGAACAATCCACCCGACCGGCAAGACGGTCTTAAAAGTAAACAAACTCACGACACCTCATTGGCCGAAACACCCGGTCTCCTTAGAAGTCAAAGCTGGGGAGATTGTTGGCCTCGCTGGCCTCGTAGGGAGTGGCCGAACGGAACTCTTACGAAGCATTTTTGGAATAGACCGCCCACTCTCTGGTAGCCTTGAAATAGAAGGGGAAACCGTCCAGATCCGAAACCCTAAAGAAGCGGTCGATTATGGGATAGCCCTCGTCCCGGAAGACCGAAAACAACATGGGCTGATCATTGATTTGAGCGTCCAAGACAACATCGGAATTGCTGGCCTGCAAAAACATGCCAGCCGTTTTGGGTTTGCTAATTTTAAGAAACAAAAATCTGACACGGAGACAATGATCCATCGACTTGGAATCAAAACCCCGTCCGACCGTCAGATTTCAAAATTCCTGTCGGGCGGAAACCAGCAAAAAGTTGTCCTCGGCAAATGGCTTTCAATGACCCCCAAACTTTTACTGCTCGACGAACCCACGCGGGGCGTTGACATTGGGGCCAAGCAGGAGATTTACCAACTCATTGAGAAACTTGCTTCTGAGTCGATGGCAATCCTCTTTGTTTCGAGTGAACTGGAAGAAGTCATCGGAATTTCAGATCGAGCTTACGTAATGCACGAAGGACAAATGACTGGGGAATTGGGCCGGGACGAACTAAACGAAGAGTCAATCATGCGGCTCGCCACGAATACGACCGAGCAAGAAGAGGCTAAAATATAATGGGCGACCGCGGAACTGGCTTGTTAAAAATTGCAGGCATCACAACTTTATTACTGCTGCTTTGGTGTATCCTGATTTGGGAATCGCCGCTGTCATTCTTGACCCCCAACAATCTTGAAAACCTGCTCCGCCGAACCGCTCTCTACGGTGTCCTCGGCATCGGCGTTGCTTTTGTAATTATCTCTAGCGGCATTGACCTATCCATTGGTTCTTTAGTCTGTCTCGCAGCCTGTTTACTCGCACTTTTCCTTCAAGTCGATTATGTTCCTGTTGGACAAGTAGATGTTTGGCAAGTCAGAGCCGACGACTCAACCATTACAGTCGCCACGGAACACGGATTCCAACAGGACGATAAACTCTGGTACTACAAAGACCGGCGAAACAAAGGACTAGTCAAGGTTGTCAAGATTGGCGAAACCGGCTTACTCAATGGAAAATCAGTAACCGTCCTCACTGTTGATCCACCCCCCAAACGAGATCAAGATTCCAAAGAAGAGAAGCCCCTCGGTAAGATCTCATCCACATTTGACGTCCTTAGCTACGAAGGAAAAAAGACCAAGCTTGATAAAACTGCCCCGACTCTCAAACATAACGATCGAATCCTGTTCGTTCATGAGAGCCAAACTGCTAGAGAAAAAACCATTGACCAGAGTGGTGCAGACAGCCAAATAATTCTCACCGATGAAGATTCGGGACTAAACGCTGACTTTCGCGCCGTGCCCATCCGGAAAACACCGTACATGTCGATCCCATTCGCGATTCTCTCCGTCTTTGGAATCGTGCTCAGCCTTGGCATCATCCATGGTTTTTTAATTACCAGACTTAAAATGCAGCCATTTGTGGTCACGCTCTGCGGCTTACTTATCTATCGCGGACTTTCGCGTTGGCTCACCAATGACCAAACCGTTGGATTTATTGAATATCAGGAAACCTTGGGAAAAGTCGCCACGGGACGCTGGGAAACAGGCATTCAATTCATGCCCGTCAAAGTCGACCCAACCAACGATTCCAGCTCTTGGAAATTAGTCTGGGAGGCCGCCGATGGAGCCCAGATGTTTGGCATCCCCTATTCGTTCTTTATATTCCTCACGATTATCATCACCGCCACTATCTTTTTGAACCTAACCGTTTGGGGACGCCACCTACAAGCTGTTGGTCGAAACGAAGAAGCCGCACGATACTCGGGCATCAGCACCCACCGAATCACAACTCTGGCATACGTTCTATGTGCCGTACTCACGGGCCTTGGCGGGATGATGTTCGCAATTGACTCCAACTCCATCGCCCCCTCTAGCTTTGGCAACTTTTTTGAACTGTACGCCATTGCGGCCGCAGTCCTGGGAGGATGCAGCTTACGCGGAGGGGAAGGGAGCATCCTCGGCGTAGTCGTTGGAACTGCACTAATGCAAACACTCTATAACTCAATTGTGCTATTGAAGATCCCCGACGAATTAGAATTCACGATCATCGGAGCAGTGATTCTCTTCGGCGTCGCCGGAGACGAATTAACGCGAATGCTGGCCGCCAAATTCCGGTCCAAAGAGGTCTAGCCCGAAAAAGTAGTTTGACCAGAATATTGAGCACGAAAACACATTGAATGCAATTTTACTGGTTGATTCAATTAAACCCGGCATTTCAAACTCACCCTCACCAATCAACACACAGCTCGCTACCTCCTCTGACTCCCTTTAAGCATTTTTTCTGAATGCCACATAAAACGTTGGTACGGCGGTACATCCGTTGCGGCTGCGCTTCGTCGTTGCGACCTGAAATCTTTTTCAATCTCTCGCTTCCTGTACTACTTAATTCCGATCTGTTCTCAAATAGAAATAACAGTGTGCCCTGAGCAGGGCTTCCTCTTGCAAGTTGGTTTCGAAGGATTGGAACAACCAACAGGACAAATCGATCGAACTATGTCGCTTCCAACGCAACTCAAACAATTAAACCAATCCAACAACAAAGTCATTTCCTGTTGGAGACTTGGGACGCAAGTCTCGGGAAGTAGGTGGTACAGCATTTTCCGAGCTGCCCCCAAAACCTACTCTGAGGAATCTCAACACGATTTCGTTTTGAAAATCATCAACCCCGAACTCACAAAAGAGTTGGTGCCCCACGCGATCGATCGGCTTGGCCGAGAAGCGCACGCAACCGAACAAATCACCCAGCCTAACGTCATTCGCCTGTTAGACGCAGAACTGGATCGAGCACCATTTTTTCTTGTTCAACCTTGGATAACCGGACGATCACTGGACAGCCTCCTCTCGCGATCTCCGTACCTGTCGCTTTCTCGCATGCTCTGGGTGCTGCGACAAACGGCGGAAGGAGTCCGTGCGGGCCACGAGAAAAGCCGTGTCCACCTAGGCATCGACCCATCCCATATCATCATTGGCAGTACCGGTCGGGTCTCTCTGTTGGGATGGTCCAATTCGCATCTTGAGGGAGAGGCGACTTGGCTACCTCACGATCAATTACAACTTGCCAGATACACAGCACCGGAATGTTTCGAAGGCGATTACAGTGCTAACTCCCTTAGCGACGTTTATGCACTAGGTTCGTTGATCTACCATGCCATTGCCTTACGACCTCCTTTTGAAGGACAGACGATTGAAGCGGTTAAAATTCATCATCAAGAATCGATCGCCGAAGATTTAATTTTCCTCCAGCCCGAATGCCCTACCAGACTCAACCATCTCGTCAAACAGATGCTTATAAAAGATCCATCGGCTAGGCCATCATTCCGGGAAGTCCTCGACGAACTGATTTCAATTGAAATCGAGCACTTAAGCGACTCGACGCTGCTGCAACTCTAAATCCCTTCAACTCGCTCGAGTTTATTTAAGGAAGGCGGCACCGCTTCTCTAGCTCGGCCGACAACCCACTGCGTACTTGGCATCACTTCTTTACCCGTCAGATAGCCTCTCCCCCGCCATCAACCTCAACCGCCGCGGTATTCATCTCAAACACAGGCAAAAACTAGCCTGCAACAAGGTGGCACACCCTCGCCTGCTCCGCTATTTCCCCGACTTCAAATCAGAAAGTCACTCAACTCTCGCTCGCGAAAAACCGCAACTAAACGACTGCTGGCCGCCGAGCACTTGACAAAACCTAGGGTAGAATTAAAAATTGAAAGAGTGAAATGTAGCCTATGCTACATTTAATGCAATTCCGGAATTTAAACCATAAGCGTCAGTTGAATGAAACGTATCCCAGCCAACTTAATAAAGCACCTCGGAATGATGCTTTTGCTCCTGGTTGCCTCAACACTTGGTCCCGGTTCGAAAGCTGAGGGACAAGATAAAGACTCGTCAAAAACGCTGACGCTAGTTTGCTCGACAACCCAGATCGCAGACTTTGCGAGGAATATCGTTGGCGACCGCTGGGAGGTGATTTGCGTTCTCGCTCCCGGCGAAGATCCTCATACGTACGAAGTCGGAAATGATGATGCATTGTCGGTTTCACGCGCAGACCTCTGCCTGGAAAATGGGTGGAACCTTGAAGGGCATTCATGGATGAAGCGACTCGCAACGAACGCCAACAAACCTCTGGCAACGTGCATCAAAGGTGTCGAACCACTGATGCTAGATGCAAATGGCGAAAAAGTTAACGATCCACACGCTTGGTTTGATACAACCAACGCCTCGATTTACGTTCGAAACATTTGCGATGCTGTAAGTAAGATCGACCCATCTCACGCTGCCGAGTACAAGGCTCGAGCCCAACTTTATTTAATTCAGATTCGAGCACTCAACCAATGGATCGCACGGCAAGTCACTGCAATCCCGAAAACTCGGCGCATTCTCGTAACCCACCACGATGCCTTTGGGTACTTCAGTAAAGCTTACGGCTTTCAAGCAATTAGCCCAGTTGGCTGGACGACGGGTGAATTGAGTGGCGTCGCAATTGATCAAAAACAGAAAATCGTGGAACAAATACGTGGACTTGGCGTTAAGAGTATTTTTATTGAAACCACGATTAACCGCGAATTACTCGATGACATCGCACGGGAAACTGGAATTACTGTTGGTGGTGAACTGTACTCCGACGCCATGGGTGGGCGGGGTACCGCTGGTGAAACCTACATCGGGATGATGAGGGAAAATGTTTTGACCATCGTTGAACACCTCAAATAAGCAGGAATATTTCATGCGACCTTTTCTTGCTATCCTGCTCTCTAGTCTCTTGATTGGTGGCATTTATAGCTACCTCTCATTCTCCAACAGTTTACGTCGGCCGCCACTCACCATCGAAGTAACCGAAGCAGACGGAATTTACTCACTTGAAATAGAACGAACCTTCCGTTGTGTAGCCGATCCAATTCTCGAGGAACCCTCACTCGCGGTTCAATTTGGAACGAAACAGATTTATATCCGCAAGGATGAAGTTCCCATTGAAGAACCGATTTTGATTGGCCCCATCAAAGGTGTCGAAAAAGGTGAAAATGAATTTCTAATCACAGCTACCATGGATGAATTTGCTGAGACTCTTGGAGTGATAAAAGTCACCGTTTTTCGCGACAAAATCCCGTTGGTATCCCAAATGTTTTCCAGTGAATCAGGTCTGACATCAATCAGCGGACCCGTCGTTTTCAACTCCTGGGAATCGTCATCTGCTTCCCACCAACACTGACCACTCTTAGTGAATCCTTTCAAAAACGAGGTGAGTTTGAATTTGACTAAAACTCCGACAAATCAAAACTGCGAGACGAGGCCAGCGGCGATCGAGGTCAGCCAACTGACCGTTAGCTACGGCCCCGTCCCCGCATTATTGGACATCTCGGTCACCGTGGAACCGGGAAAACTCGTAGGTGTCATTGGCCCCAACGGTTCCGGAAAATCTACGCTCATAAAGTCCATTCTCGGTTTTATCAAACCCGATGTTGGCGGAGTGAAAATATTTGGCGAAAACGTCGCCAATGTAAAAGGAAGAATAGCCTACGTACCGCAACGCGGTTCGGTCGACTGGGACTTCCCAATCACGGTGCGTGAAGTGGCGGTGATGGGGCGATACGGCAAACGCCGATGGTGGAGAGATCTAAAAAAAGAAGACTACAAACTGGCCGATGCTGCTCTAGAAAAGGTTCGAATGAGCGAATTTTCGCGTCGGCAAATTGGCCAATTGTCGGGAGGCCAGCAACAACGCGTATTTATGGCGCGTGCTCTAACTCAAAACGCAGATATTTTATTATTAGACGAGCCTTTTGCTGGAGTTGATGCCGCAACCGAACGCGCCATCCTCGACGTCTTACAAGCTACGAAACAGCAAGGGAAAACTGTTATTGTCGTTCACCACGACCTCTCCACAGCAGCTGAATATTTCGACCAAATCATTTTATTAAAACAACGTCTTTTTGGATTTGGCAGCCCTCAGCAAGTGCTCAGGCCAAAATTATTGGCTGATGTTTACGAGGGCAATATGAAAATTTTTGCCGAGCTTTCGGCGACGGATTAACACCAAGGCAACTACCGCAGGACTTGCGGTTTCGCATGGCAATTTTGGATTAAAACCACGACTTTCGACAACCATACTCCAATCGGACTGATAAATTGAACTGGCTCGAAACATTGCACCTCGACTACGGCCACATGATCCGCCCTCTGATCGTGGGTACGCTTGTCGCTATTGTCTGCAGTGTAATCGGTTGCTTTATTATTCTGAGAAAAATGTCATTTCTCGCCGATGCGATCGCTCATTCGATGCTGGCGGGCGTGATTGCTGGATATCTGATTATCAAAATCCTCTTTGGCCAACAGGATCCGCACTTAGGCGCGATGCTGATAGGCGCTATTCTCGCTGGCGTCGCCACAGTCGCGATGGTGGGTCTCGTGACTCGATTCTCTCGCGTCAAACAGGATACCGCAATCGGAATCATGTACACCGGGATATTTGCAATCGGCGCCTTTGCAATTTCAATTCGAACCGTCGGCCAACATATCAAAGTTGACATTTACCACTATATTGTTGGGAGTGTACTCTCTGTCCCGGATCAGGAGTTTTGGTTACTTGCCATTGTCGCATCGCTTGTGCTCAGCGTTGTCATTCTGTTCTACCGGCCGCTGCAACTTACCAGCTTTGATCCGATTATGGCCGCTTCGATTGGGATTCCGGTCCTCGCGGTTGAATACCTTCTAACCGCCTGTACCTCTCTAGTAGTCGTCAGCGGAGTTCAGATTGCTGGCGTCATTCTGGTAGTCGCATTAATGATCACCCCCGCAGCCACTGCCTATCTACTGTCTGACCGCCTAGATCGAATGATCCTATATTCAGCCATTCTGGGAGTATTGGGGTTTTGGTCAGGCTTTGCTTTAGCAACGATTGTAGGTGCTTCGCCTGGGGCTTCCGTCGTGGTCATGATGACACTGATCTTTCTTATTACTCTAACACTGTCTCCCCGTTACGGCTTGCTCGCTGACTGGATTAGGAAATCCAGTGCGATCCCACAAGAGGTCATGGAGGATATCCTTGGAGTCATTTTAAGATTTCCCCAAAAGACAATTCCCGTAGAGGAGATTGAAAAATTAGTTACCACCAGAAATCTTAAAATCAGACGAGCAATTTCGCTTCTTGGACGCCAGCGTCTCATTGAAATTTCCAACAACCGGGTTCAGCTCACTGCCGATGGTAGAATCGAGGCGAACCGCCTTGTCCGGGCACACCGGTTATGGGAAACGTATTTGGAGAAAACGGGAACTCCAGAAACTGAAGTTCATGAGATCGCACACAAATTAGAGCACATTAGTGATCAAGCTACCGTTGCTTACCTTGACGACAAACTGGGCCACCCACTTTCTGATCCTCACGGGTCCGTCATACCGACGGATCAATCGCAAGTTGGACTCAATCGTTCCTTTATCTCGAGCTTGATGCGAGATGGTAACCGGGCGGTTGTCGAACAAGTTGGAGAAGTTGCCAGAATTAGTGGACTTAAAGCGGGTGATTTGGTCACTATGAACCGGCGGTCGTCAGATGGCAATACGTGGGTCTTACTGGTCGCAAATGGCGATGTCATCGAATTAAATCACGACCAAGCTGATGCAATTATCGTACGGCTGACGGAACAATCCACATCTTAAAACCAGTGGACCGGTAAGCGGTTGAAAACAAATGATGGGTTACGGCTTAACTGCGCGAGTTGCCCCCATATCCGCAATGTACTTCCCAACAGCGTAGGCATTCCAATTGTCTTCGTAGTATCCTGTGATCCGCAATCCGGCAGCTATTTGCCCACCAATTTGATCGCCTAAACTGTGGCCAAAACATAGTGGCTGTTGCTCCGCTACGTACTTGGCCTTTTCTGAATTTGAAATACCCGTTAACTCAGAATAGGGAATTGAATTCTTTACTACTAGTTCTCCGTCTTCGATCTTCTCTTGGTCAAACAAATAAAAGACTGGCTTTGTGAAACCGGCAATCAGTTGCCCGCCATGGCGGAGCACCCGCGCCACCTCTTGCCAAACAGGCCGAATATTCGGAACAAAGCCGTTGGAACAGGGATGTATAATCAAATCGAAAGATTCATCTTCGAAACATGACAAATCGCTCATATTTCCTTGAACGCATTTAATTTCCAAACTGTCTCGCTCAGAAACGAACTGGTCTTGCTTCAACTGCTCATCGGAAAGATCAAACACAGTTACTCTGGCTCCTGCCGCTGCCAAGACAGGAGCCTGCTGACCACCACTTCCTGCAAGGCACAATACTCGGCACGGACTAGCTGAAAAATCAGGAAACCAATCCTGAGGGACAGACCGATGAGGTGTTAAAACGATGCTCCATTTTCCTGCACGCGCCCGTTGAATTTCTTCGGCACTAACGGCCACCGTCCACGGGTTATCAGCTTTGACTTGTGCATCCCACGCCGCGCGATTGTAGTTCAACAGCTCTGCTTCTGAATCGGGAATACTAGATTTTTCCATTAGGTATCCTTATTGTGAGCTGCATGTGCAATTGGCACCCCTCAATCGAATCATTTGCGTTTCTTAAAAAGCTGCCTCGATTACGTGTAAAGACAGGCACTTTGTCAGTTGCACCGGCAGGCTCCGCCACCACCAATCACTCAAAAGACTTTAGAAACTGACACTAGGAAGTTATCAACTTCAAAGTAGAATACAACTCTGTTTCAAACACACAAGCGAACTATTCGCCCCCTCCGAGCATTACCGATCCCCTTGTTATCGCACTAGGCAGATGGCCAAGCTTTATTTTTACTACTCCGCTATGAACGCTGGCAAAAGCACAACATTGCTTCAGGCGGCTCATAACTATGAAGAACGCGGTATGCGCGTTCTTTTATTCACGCCCCAAATTGACGACCGCTCCGGCGTCGGCAACATATCTTCGCGACTTGGCTTGACCCGCGAAGCCTTTAGTTTCGATTCCGAATTCGATCTCTTTGTGCAAATTCGTAAAGAACAAAACCAATTTCAGGTCGCCTGCGTGTTCATCGACGAGGCTCAATTCCTCACCTCAAAACAAGTCCTTCAATTGACTTTGGTTTGTGATCAAATTGGCATTCCGGTTTTGTGCTATGGCCTCAGAACTGACTTCCGTGGCGAGCCCTTTGAAGGAAGTAAATACCTACTGGCGTGGGCCGACGTTCTCGGTGAAATCAAGACAATTTGCTACTCCGGAAAAAAGGCAATCATGAACGCTCGCCTCGACGAATCAGGAAAACGAGTCACCGAAGGTGAGCAGGTCGCCATCGGACTGAATTACGTATCTTTATCGAGAAAAGAATTTGGGTTGGAACACGTTTCCCCGATCCAATACCATCCGCCAGAAGAATAACAGGACAAGCCGGGCTGTTACTGTGCCGGTGTACCGGGAACTGCCGGCGCAACCATTGTCTCGCTCTCGGCAGAAGGCTCACTTAACGAAACCGCCCGCTGGTCATAAGCACCCAAACTTAGCGGGCGAACATCACGGTTATTAAAATTCAAAGGACCTTTCTCGAAACGCGGAGCTTTTTCGACCGCATTCGACCGAGCATTTTCTGACCATTCTCCCTCAGTCAAAAAGATATTGTATCGACTCAGCAGAGTTCCCGTCGTGTATACATAATTTAAAAGTGCCTTGTTGTATTCGGCGACTGAGCGGTGAACACTACTCTCCGTATTGGCTTTTCGCTGTTGTGCGTCAAGCAAAAAGAAGATTTGATCCTGCCCCTCATCGAACCTCTTTTGCTTTGGATTAATCTCTTCTTCGGCTGCGATTCTCGCATCAAAATTGGTTCGCAAAGACGCCACCGAACGATCAACTTCGGTAAATGCCTGATTCAAATCAAGCAGAATTTGCCGTTGCTGTTCATTTAGCAAAGTCCGTTCTCTGGCTAATCTTAACTCCGCATTTCGGATCGAAAGATGACCTAGTCGATTGCCAATCGCACCACCAAATTCAAAACCTAGTTGCCAATCGTCAAGATTCCCCTTGAACATGTCGTTAAATGCACCGCCATCAGGGGATCCCTGTGTGCCAAACAGATTTTGACCGAAGCCTCTCGCTCCGTACTGACCTGTTAAATCAAATCGCCATTTATTAAGTGCCTTGGCAGCCAGCAACTCCAATTCACGCTGCCGGACGATCCATTTTTGACGCCTAATTTCAACTCTTCGATTAAGAGCATCTGCCTGTGACTGCTCCCAGTCAAAAGCAACTGGTGCTAGTGCAGGGTCTGAGATTGGCAAAATAATCGTTCCATCACTCGCTGGAAGATTCATCAATCGGCGAAGATCACGATCCGATCCCAAAACGCCTTTGGGGCCATTTAACTGGCCAGTTAAAATATTTTGTGCCTGAGTTTGAAAATTAAAATACTGTTGCCGGGCAAGCGCTTCATCATCCGGACGCCCCACGCCTTCGTCTAATCGTTTTTTACGATTGTCCCAAGCCTCCTGGGCTGAATCACGAGCGCCAATCTTCGTGTCGAGATCGCGATATGAAAAATACAATTCCCAATAAGTGTCCTCCACGTTGCGAACTAGATTCCGAACTGCCACCTCAAAATCAGCAAGAGAAACGTCGCTTCTAATTCGAGCGATTAAAACTCCATTGTAATTTCCAGGAGTGGCATTGGGCCCAGCGATACGATTGACAGCCGAACCGCGTCCACGCCCCAACGGCTGTCGAAATTCTAGCTGAGTTACCATATTGTAAGTGCTGTTGAAAAACGAGAACGGGTTAGCATTTCGGTTGTAGTCAGTCAGATTTCTGATTGCGAAAGACGCTCCCGAGGCCGTTTGTTTACCAATGCCAAAATTAAAGTTAGATGCGTTCGTCACCGCCCCTCCCAAGAACGCCTGATTCACAAATCGCTCCCGCCGACTATACAGCAGGCTTGAATTCACTTGCGCATCAAAAGCTGAAAGAGCTGCCTCAACACTTCCCAAACCAGTCTCGTTAATTGCCTGATCGTAAAGCGTGGTGGCTGCCTGTGGGGAATTTACAACGACTCCGCCAAGCTTCTGCATGACCTTACTGTTGGCGAGGGCCATCTCAACGCATTGCTCAACCGTCATCTCCCGGGGCTTCAAAGCCTGAAAATTTGAGATCGTTACAGGCGGCGCAGAAAGAAACTCTAAACCGTCCGTGCCTTCCTCGTTCTCAAGTTCCGGATATTCGATTTGCTGCAAAAGCGATTGGCAGGGTCCGCAGTCAGTTGAAAAATCTACAACTTGCTTAGCTCGATGCTGGCAACCTACTAACGCGGTTGCGATAAATACTAATATCAAAACACCGGAAATTTTCGAAGAATGTTGGGTGCTTAAGATGCCCGCAGGGAGACCAAGGATCATGGTTTGCTCTTAAAATTGGCAGAACTGTTAGGATTAAACTATCCAGCAATGTCAGTTTCATCGGAATAAGCGCGGTAAAGAATCATAACTATCCAAATAACCGTACGACTCCAGCTAACCCTCAATTTTCCCCCAAGCCCCGCATGCTTCCTTTTTTGAGGCTGCTTGGAACGTTTTTGAATTTCTAACCGCTAGCAGCACGGATGACTCAAGTTTCGCGCCCGCTCATTGAAAAGACACCGATCGAGATCTTGATTTGGCCAGCTTACCGAGAGAACAGTTGGCGTTGCTTCGAGCAGGGAACCACGTCTCCAGGTCGGCAGAAGCCAAGTGGATAATCGCAACTTGCAGGTGCGTCTCGACGCATATGGTACGGCAATAGGACTGCGGAGGTGAAAAAGTTTGCCGTTGAACGTAGATATTCGCTACGCGGGCCCGACGTCTGGCCGTATCTCTCTAATGCAACGTTCTCGAAATACAACGGCTGGTAACGAATGTCTGGGGCAACCCACGCAAAGATCTTGAATTCGGGTGAGAATTCACTCCAAACGTTCTTTTGGGTTTCCATCAGTTGCCCAGCAATCCCTTTGGGCCCCCCCTTTTTCTCACGAACATCTAGGCTGATGGCAGAAATCGATTTCCTTGGCCACTGCCCGGCTTTGAATAAATTAGCAATGTCATCTTTCCCCAAAGCTGCCGTCAGTTCGTCATCCCCAGCTTTTTGAAGGTTTTTCAACAAATCATCATCTTGTCTATTTTGACTAAAATTCAATTCGTTGTTCAAGCTACCAACTCGAATGGGCGTTAAAGCGGGACGCTCGGTCGCAACTTTCACAAAGGAAACACCGTTCTGAGAATAAGCCTCTTGACCAAAAAACAAAACAAGCGATAAGCAGGCTGTAATTTTCAGGAATTTATTAGTTGTCTTGTTCATTACCGAGACCCATGCAGGAAGAAAAAAGCGTCTGCTTTTGATTATCGACTACTGCGACCCGCCAAATCTAAAAAACTACTATGTTGTGTTTTACCCCTGCTTTCCAAAAGAATGCCGCAATCGCTAGCTTTTCACCAGAGAAAACTTTTTAACTAACAAGAAAACTTAAACAAAAACCCCCCATTATAACCCCCTTTGTGGTAAGCTAACCTTTGTCAGAGGGCTAGGTTAATGTGTCGGTTTCTCCCAAAATTTTTAACCCCGCCTCAACGCCACCCTTTTGTACAAAATACCACACAAAAAAACACTGCAACTCAAACGCTATTTTTTTCCATAAACCACTTAGATACAATGAGTTAACATCCATTTCCCATCAATGGTTTGTGGGTTTAGCATAATGCCTTCATTAAAATTTGAGTTACACCATCCTTACTTGGTTAATCATTATTAATTGACAGATGTCAGTCGCTCCTGCAGCCCATTAAATTGAATCAATTAGTTTCTAGTCAGGGAGACCGGAATGAAATGTCGTGATCACATGTTGAGCCGCCGCAACTTGCTTACCATTGGTGCAGTAGGGGGTATCGGGCTAACGTTGACCGATTTCTTCAGATTGAAAACTGCACAGGCAGATCAAAAGAATTACGAGTCGAAAGAGGGAACTGCTAAATCTGTCATCTACATTTTCCTTCCGGGAGGGATGGCCCAGCAGGAATCATTCGACCCCAAACCATTTGCGCCCTTGGAGTACCGCGGGCCGATGCGGAGTATTGCGACGAAACTTACGGGCGTCCGAATCAACGAGATGTTTAAGCAAACGGCGAGTATCGCTGACAAGCTCACCATCATTCGCTCAATGACCCACGGCGAAGCAGCACATGAACGTGGCGTACATAACATGCACACTGGTTACCGCCCCAGTCCCGCGCTCACCTTTCCAAGTATGGGAAGCGTCGTCTCTCACGAATTTGGGCCTCGAAATAACCTTCCTCCTTATGTTTTGATTCCAAATCAGACCAATCCATATCAGGGAACGGGATACTTGAGCTCATCATTCGCGGGGTTCAGCATTGGTGCGGATCCATCAGCCGGCGGATTTAAAGTTCGAGACCTCGAACTACCATCCGGTGTGGACCCCGCAAGATTTGACAAACGCCGAAAACTGTTGGATGTCGTCAATGGCCATTTTCGAGAAAAAGAGAAATCAGATTCACTTGATTCCCTCGATACTTTCTACAACCGTGCTTACAGCTTGATCAGCTCAAAACAGGCACGCGAAGCATTCGATATCGAAAAAGAGGACCCAAAATTGCGAGACCGTTACGGGCGCAACACCGCAGGTGCGCGGATGCTGTTAGCACGACGCCTTGTCGAATCGGGTGTCCGATTCGTTACGATGACCTACGGAGGTTGGGATCACCACGATAGCATTGACCGAAACATGAAACGCCAGGTACCGGCATTCGATCAGGCCTACGCGACTCTCATTAGTGATCTCGAATCGCGCGGCTTGCTCGATTCTACATTGGTTGTCGTCGCTTCGGAATTTGGACGAACCCCCAAGATCAACCAAACCTCCGGTCGCGACCATTGGCCAAAAGTATTTAGTTCCTTGATGGCTGGCGGAGGAATTAAAAAGGGACAAGTTTACGGAAGCTCCAATGCAACCGCGAGCGAGCCGGAAGAGGATGCCCTTGGTGTTCAGGATTGGGCGACCACCATTTACAAGTGCCTTGGAATTACAGCAGATAAAGAGTTGATGGCTCCAGGGGCACGGCCAATTGAAATCGTCGACGGTGGAACGGTACGCGACGGTCTTTTGGCTTAATCGTTAGTCGAACGATCATGCGGCATCACGGCTAACGCTTAAGGCTCTCGGGTTGAGAGCATATGACTTCGTTTCTCACTTCCACAACGCAGGAACCAAGATGATTGAAAATTTTCGGAATTCATTTCGGAATTCTTATCTTTTATTCGCTGTTTTAACAGCGACCGTTTTGGGCCCCTCGTTGGCTACGGCTTCGACGCCTCGACTGAACACAATCTTGCCTCGTGGTGTCAAAGCGGGGGGCGAATACGTGCTCAAATTCTCGGGCTCAAGACTTTCCGGTGCTGAACAAGTCTTTTTCTACGACACTGGAATCACTGTTGTTTCCATCGAACAGGTTGATGCCAACAATGTGAATGTCAAAGTAAACGTTGCGGCGGACTGCCGTATCGGCGAACACGTTGCACAACTGAGAACAAAAAATGGTATCTCCGACTATCGATCAGTTTTCGTAGGAAGATTACCGGAGGTTGCCGAAGCAGAGCCCAACAATGAGCTTGGCGAAGCACAAGAAATTGAAACAAATGTTACTGTCACCGGCATCGTTACGAACGAAGACATTGACTACTTTCGCATCGAGGGAAAGAAAGGCGATCGCATTTCCGTCGAAGTTGAGGCACTCAGACTGGGCTTTCTCTTTGATCCTGCAATCGCTTTACTTGATAAAAATCGATTCGAAATTGGTGCGTCCGACGATACACCTTTAACAAAACAAGACAGTTTCCTCTCAGTCCTATTGCCTGAGGATGGAGAGTATTTTGTAACAGTGCGTGAGTCGTCATTCGTCGGCAATTCCAACAGTCGCTACCGTCTTCACGTTGGCAACTTTCCCCGACCGGCTGCCGTTTATCCCGCGGGGGGCAAGCCTGGCGAAAAAATCAGTCTGCAGTTCATTGATACATACCAGCCCGGACAACCAATCCGTGCAGTCACTCACGAAGTTCAACTACCAGCTGACGAAGGCTTTCGTGGCGGGATCTTTTGCACTGATGACTCCGGGGCTTCCCCCAGTCCAATGCCATTCCGCTTAACCGACTTAGAAAATCATCTCGAAGTCGAGCCCAACAATCAATTTGGCGAAATTCCGGCTCTTACTTTGCCGCATGCTATCAATGGAATCATCAGTGAACCCGGAGACTACGACTACTTCAAATTTAGTGCCAAAAAAGGGCAGGTCTGGGATGTCGAATGCTATGCAAGACGAGTGGGCTCAGGGTTAGATCCCATCATTCATATTTTCGACGCAAATAAAAAAACACTTGCAGGCAATGACGATGCCAGACGCCCAGACAGCTACCTGCGATTCCAGGCTCCCGCTGACGGTGAATACTATGTTCGAGTTTACGATCACCTGCGTCGCGGACAACCTGATTTCGTATACCGGATTGAACTCACCCAGCCCGAACCGAAATTCTCACTGGGCATCAATCGAATTGATCGTTACTCGCAGCAAAGGCAGACCATCGCTGTCCCGCAGGGAGGGCGATTTGCAGTACTGATGTCCGCACAAAGAGCTAACTTCGGCGGGGAGATCAATTTACTGCAGGACAACCTGCCTAACGGCATTAAAGTAATTTCAAAACCGATGCACCCAAGCCTGAATTTGATGCCTGTGGTTTTTGAAGCAGCACCCGACGCTGCAATCGGCGGTACGCTGGTTGATTTCCGTGGACAACATCAGCTCAACGAGAACAAGGTCATTAACGGAAGCTTTAAAAACTTTGCAGACTTTGTTCTTGGCCAACCCAACAACTCGGTCTATTACGGCTGCACCGTTGACAAACTTGCCTTTGCGGTCGTCGAGAAACTTCCGTACTCGATTGAAATTGTTCAACCCAAAGTCCCGTTAGTTCGCAATGGACAAATGTCGGTCAAAATCATTGCCCACCGAGATGAAGGATTTGAAGATGCAATCAATCTCCAATTTCCATTCCGCTCACCGGGCGTTGGCACAACCTATCAGATTGTAATGCCCAAGGGCGCGTCAGAAATCAATTACCCACTCAATGCGAATTCCAATGCTTCCATTGGAAAGTGGCCGATGTATGTCATCGGCAACTCTAACTTTAAGGGGCCCGCGTGGGCAGCTTCGCAATTAGCGGAGATTGAGATCGCCGAACCGTTTGTTACAACCTCAATTGCGAGGATGAGCATCGTTCGGGGCGAGTCGACGCAGTTAATTTGCAAACTTAATCAACTAAAACCATTCGAAGGTGAAGCGACTGCCCAGATCTTGGGAGTTCCAGCTAATGTCGTGATCGACACTCCTAAAACGTTTACTAAAGACACGAAAGAACTCGTATTTAATGTTCAAACGAATGAGAAAACGCCCTTTGGAAAACACTCTGGCCTCTTTTGCCAAGTCACCATTACCCAAAATGGAGAACCAATTGTTTCTCGGGCAGGGAACGCGATTTTGCAAATCAACAAACCGCGTCCCCCTAAACCCCCGGTTCCACCTGTCGTTGCTACCACCCAACCAGTACCCGCTAAAAAGTAAACAACTCGCTGACTCCATTAACTCGGTGAATTAATTATGAACCATTATTACAAAATCTCCCTGCGTACCATTACGACGCTCTGCGTTGCGAGCACCATCTCGCTTTCCTTCCAAGGAACAGGATTCGCAGACGATGACAAGACACCCACTGCCAATCCCCCTTCGGCAGTTGAGTCCGCAGTCCAACCTTTAATTCCCGTGGTCAAAAACGCGACACCGGTAAAACTTGAAGTCTTCCCGAACGACATCCTGTTGTCGAACCTCCGTGATCGCCAATCCATTGTCGCTCAGATGGTCTATTCCAACGGAATCACGGTCGACGTCACTGATTTAGTAAAAAGCCAAATTGTAAGCGGAGACATAGTCAAGCAAGCGGGAGCAACATTTCACCCCTTGGCAGACGGCGAAACCACCGTCAAATTTTCAATCGAAAACTTTGCCATCGAACTTCCAGTAAAAGTTGCCAATGCGACCAGCAACCCTCCGCTCAGCTTTACCAATGACGTCATGCCCGTCTTTTCAAAATCCGGTTGTAATGCAGGAAGTTGTCACGGCGCGGCACGAGGAAAAGATGGCTTTCGACTTTCACTCTATGGCTTTGACCCGAAAGGCGACTACCACCGACTGACCCGCGAGATGCTTGGCAGGCGAGTTGATCTCGCCGTTCCTGAGGATTGCCTGCTGATCAATAAAGCCGTGGGGGCTGTTCCTCACTCCGGCGGAGAACTATTTAAACCTGGAACCGAGTACTACAATACCCTCTTAAATTGGCTCGAGGCAGGGGCCTCTTTTGACGAAGGTAAGGTTCAAAAAGTTGTCGGAATCGAATTGTACCCCAAAAATGCAGTTCTTAACGGCCCTGACTCGAAACAACGCCTCACGGTTCGAGCGAAATACGAAGACGGTTCTGATCGGGACGTGACTTCACTCGCTTATTTCTCAACCAACAACGACAATTCAGCCATCGTTTCCCAGGATGGCTTGGTCACGGCTAAGAACCGAGGTGAAGCCTTTGTAATGTGTCGCTTTGACACACACACGGTTGGAGCCGATGTAATTGTTCTGCCAAAAGACGTTGAATTCACATGGCAGGAAATTCCCGAAAACAATTACATCGACCAACGAATTCACGAAAAGCTTCGTAACTTGCGGATTCAACCTTCCGAATTATGCTCTGACGTGGAATTCATCCGCAGAGCTTCGCTCGACATTTGCGGTATCGTTCCGTCCCCCGAACGAGTCAATCAATTTGTCGCTGATGCATCCCCCGACAAGCGGGCTAAGTACATTGACGAAATGCTGGCACGAAAAGAGTTCGTAGAAATGTGGGTCATGAAATGGTCTGAACTCTTACAGATTCGTTCGACCCAGCAAGTTAGTTACAAGGCAACGTTGCTCTACTACGACTGGCTTAAATCGAAAATTGCAAATAACGTACCCGTCAATCAAATGGCCAGGGAACTCCTTGGTTCTCAAGGCGGCACATTTACAGTTCCAGCAACCAATTATTATCAAAACGAGCAAAACAATCTCAAAGTAGCTGAAAACGTAGCGCAAGTCTTTCTCGGAATGCGGATTCAATGCGCTCAATGTCACAATCATCCATTTGATCGCTGGACCATGGACGACTATTACGGCTTCGTTGCCTTCTTCTCCCAAGTCGCTCGAAAAGCCAGCGAAGATCCGCGAGAACAAATTGTCTTTAATCGCGGCAGTGGAGAAACCAAACATCCTGTCACCGGGCAAAACATGAAACCCAAGTTTCTCGGTGGCATCGAACCCGAAACTAAAAACAAAGACCGGCGAGCGGTCGTCGCCGACTGGATTGCTTCCGCTGACAATCCATACTTTGCGAAAAATCTTTCGAACATCGTTTGGGCGCACTTTTTTGGAAAGGGCATTGTCGACGAGGTTGATGATGTTCGTGTCAGTAACCCCGCAGTGAACCCGCAGCTTCTGGACGAACTTGGAACCAAGTTCAAAGAATACGACTACGACTTCAAGAAACTCGTCCGCGACATATGTAACTCACGAACATACCAGTTAAGCACAAAGACCAATGCCACCAACGAGTCTGACTTGACCAACTTCTCACACGGTTCACTTCGCCGAATTCGGGCCGAAGTATTGCTTGACGTGATTAGTCAAATCACGGAGACCAAAAACAAATTCCGCGGCCTCCCTCTTGGATCACGAGCGGTACAAATCGCCGATGGAAACACAACGGATTACTTCTTGACGACTTTCGGACGTGCCAAACGCGAATCCGTCTGCTCATGTGAGGTCATCATGGATCCAAGCCTTTCTCAGGCCCTTCACCTGCTAAACGGCTCAACGGTAAACAACAAAATCAAACAGGGTAAACTTATCGAGCGTCTGCTTGCAGACAAAAAGAGTCACGATCAAATTCTTGATGAAATCTACCAACGGTGCTTCTCTCGATTGCCAACCGATAAAGAGCGAAGTGCGATTCAGCAGGAGATTTCGACTCAGGAAAACAAAACCCAAGCCTTAGAAGACATTTTTTGGGCCCTCCTTAATTCTCGCGAATTTGTTTTCAATCACTAAACCTTACCTCTGATGCCACAATGAACTGCCACTTGAAACGTACAACATTTCAAACTTTTAAATTACAAGCCGCTGCACTCGCGTTTGTTGCCTGTTGGATCGTTGCCTCCGTTACCGTTGCTGACGAAAAGGCACCCGAGAAAGTGACCTATGACGATCATGTAAAGCCAGTGCTTGTGCAACGCTGTTCAAGTTGCCACAACGGCCAAAAACGAGAAGGAGATCTCGATGTCACCAACTACATCAACCTCATGCAGGGTGGTGGAAGTGGCACCGTGATTGAACCACAGGATGCCTCAGGAAGTTACCTGTATCAACTTATCACTCACGAAGAAACGCCAGAGATGCCGCCCAGCGGCACAAAAATCCCTGCTCCGGAAATCCAGTTGATCGCTAAGTGGATCGACCTGGGAGCGCTCGAAAATAGCGGTAGTGTCGCCGCCAAAGCAAAACCCAAATTTGACATGTCAATGAGCGTTAACCCCTCGGTCAAACCAGAAGTCATCCCCATGCCGCTTCGGATTCCTCTGGAACCGGTCATTAAGACGGTTCGTCCCTCGGTTCATGCAATTGCAACATCTCCATGGGCGCCGATCACGGCAATTTCATCCCCTCAACAAATCCTCCTATACAATACACAAAACCTTACACTTGCTGGCGTACTTCCCTTTGAAGAAGGTGTTGCGCACTCGCTTCGTTTTAGTCGAAACGGCCAATTGTTACTCGCAGGCGGTGGCAGGGATGGAGCATCGGGAAAAACTGTTTTGTTCAATGCACTGACAGGGGAAAAAATAACGACTGTTGGTGATGAACTCGAGTCAGTCCTCGCCTCCGATATTTCGCCCGACCATTCCCTAGTCGCAATTGGAGGCCCAAATAAACTGGTGAAGATTTTGTCAACCACCGATGGTTCCCCCGTCGCTCAAATCAAAAAACACACCGACTGGGTCACTGCACTTGAATTTAGCCCTGACGGAAAACTTCTCGCCTCTGGAGACAGAAACGGAGGACTACATGTCTGGGAAGCAGACACTGGCAACGAGGTCTTTACGCTAAAAGCTCACTCCAAGTCTATCTCCGGCGTGTCCTGGCGTGCCGATAGCCAAATTTTATGTTCCGCCAGTGAAGACGGCTCTATTCGCCTTTGGGAGCTTGAAGAAGGAAAACAAATAAAGTCATGGACCGCGCACGGAACCGGAGTTACCGGAGTCGAGTTTCATCGAGACGGGATAATCTCAAGCTGCGGTCGTGACAAAGTCGCTAAGACATGGGATCAAAATGGCAAAATGGTTCGGCAGTTTGCAGGACTGGTCGATGTCGCTGTTGCGGTTTCGCACTGTGATGAATCCAATCGCGTCCTTGCAAGCGACTGGACCGGCAAGCTAACCGTTTGGAATGCCGTCGACGGAGCGGAGATTGGGCAACTCGCTTCGAACCCTCCCACACTTGGCGACCGCCTCGCTACGTCGCAAAAGAATCTAACCGTTGCCAACCAAAAACACGCGCCGCTGGCTAAAATTCTGGCTGAAACAAAAGCTTCTCTCAACGGAATGATCGGTTCGCTAGAGCAAGTAAAGCAAACTCAGGTTCAAACGCAGGCAAAACTAGCGAAAATGGAAACAGACCTCAGCACTGCCAAGACACAATTCGAATCCGCTCAAGCCACCGCTTCATCTTATCAAGCTGAACTGACTCAAAAGGCGGGTGCAAAACCACTTATTAAAGAATCTTTAGACAAAGCCAATGCAGCGCTCGCTCTTCTTCCAGCAGACGCAGAATTAAAGGCCAGCGTTACATCTCTGACCTCAAAGATCCAACAACTTGACACTAGGATCGTTGAATTAAATGGCATGGTTGTTAAATCGAATGAAGCCACGAATGCAATGAAAGCTCAGATGGACACGGCTGCCAACAACGTCAATGAAACCAAAGCGGAAATGGAAAAGGTACTCGCAGAGGTCACCAAACTAACAGTTGACGTGGAAGCCACTCAAAGGAAGGTCGATGCAGGATCAAAAATTACCGCGGCAGCAATGGCTGAAGTTCAGCAAGCAACTCAACAAGTCAATTACTGGAATAGCAACCTCTCTTTCGTGGCTGAGATGAAAGCGATTCAAGCCGAAATTCTCTCGGTTGATGAAGATATCGCTGCCAAACAAACAGCCGCTGACGCGGCGAAAGCAAAACTCTCCGAGGCCCAAAAATTAGCAGACGATGCAACGCGGCAAAAAAATGAAGCTGAGGCGAAAGCCCAGGCTTTAAAAGAAAAATTGTCCAATCTTCGAAAATCGCTTTAAATCCACAAACGAATCTTTCTGAACTACGCGATAATTTTATCTGCCACGACCCCGCCAATGTCGGTTAGCCGATAGGGTCGTCCCTGATACTTAAAAGTTAATTGCTCGTGGTCGATCCCGAGCAAATGCATGATTGTGGCATTGAAATCATGAACGTGCATTGGATCCTCTGCGATTCCGTAACCCAGTTCGTCCGATTTACCATACACGAACCCCTTCTTGACTCCACCACCCGCCATCCACGTGGTGAACGCCTCCTTGTGATGATCTCGGCCGACGTTCGCGGCCTTCACATCCCCCTGCCCCATAGGTGTTCGCCCAAATTCAGAGGACCAAATAACCAGAGTTTCATCAAGCAACCCACGTTGTTTCAAATCTTTAATCAAGGCGGCAATTGGACGATCCACCTGCTTGCATTTAGTCGGCAGTCGATTCGTGACGCTATTGTGCATGTCCCAACCTTGATCAAACAACTGAACAAACCGCACACCCCGCTCTACTAACCGCCTAGCCAATAGACAGTTATTCGCAAATGACCCCTTGCCGGGTGATGTTCCGTACATGGCATGAGTCTCTTTCGATTCTGATTTGATCTCCATTAATTCGGGAACAGACGATTGCATCCGGTATGCTAATTCGTATTGGTCAATGCGTGTGGCAATCTCCGGATCCTGTAAGTTCAGAAGCTGGCGTTGGTTCAACTGATTAATAGCATCAACCGTCCGCTTTCTCGATTCCTCTGCAATTCCATTTGGATTGGACAAAAACAAAACTGGGTCACCCTTGCTTCGAAATTCAACCCCTTGATGTACCGTAGGCAAAAAACCGCTGCCCCAGGCGCTGTTTCCAGCTCCCAGCACCTGCCCGGTGACCAATACAACAAAGCTAGGTAGGTTCTTGTTTTCACTGCCTAGACCGTAGCTTGCCCAGGCGCCGATGCTCGGGCGGCCAAATCGCTGAAACCCGGAAAGCATCATCATCTGTGCTGGAGCATGATTAAATTGGTCGGTGAAAGTTCCACGATTAAAGGTAATTTCATCAGCAACCTGCTGTAGATTTGGAAGTAGATTGGATATCATTACCCCGCTCTGACCACACCTGGAAAACTCAAATTCTTTTTTTGAGGGAGTACCAAGTAACGATGGTTGCTGACGAATAAATGCTAACTGCTTACCCTTGAAGAATTCGTCAGGACACAACTGACCATTCCGTTTTTGCAGTTCAGGTTTGTAATCAAATAGATCAAGATGCGACGGCGCACCTACCATGTGAATATAAATTACATTTTTTGCGCGCGGCAGAAAATGAGACTGTGCAGCTTCACCTTCAATTTGCCCCCTCGTATCCGGGACAGTTGGCGATGCTGACAGACCAAACCCACTCTCGCGAAAAAGAGAGGCTAAGGCAATTCCCCCAATACCACCGCCGAGCTTCTGGAACAGGTTCCTGCGCGTTAGTGTCAAATCCGGAGATGACCAACTGTTCTTATCAAACCACATATTCTATCTGTTCACAATAAATGAAAATTTAACCAAACACACTCAATAATTAATCGTCTCGTCTAAATTCAGCAACACATTGCAGACCACACTCAAAGCCGCCAAATGGCTCTGTTCAGCGACGGTTAGTACACGTCCCCCATTCCCCGCTTTCACAATATTAGTTTTGAGGAACGCATCAACCGCACTGGAATCACTTGAGAATCGACTCAACTCAGCCAAATACAACGATTGCAGAATATCTATCTCACCCGCCTCAGGGACACGAGCAACACAACGCCGCATCGCATAAGTCAGCTGTGACCTCAAATCTCCTGTCCCACTGGAGGAACTGATTGACGCCGAGGCCAGCGCCACTGCCATTTCAACAAATGCTTGATCATTGAGCAGTGTCAAAGCCTGCAACGGCGTGTTACTTCGAGGACGCTCAATGACACAAGCGGCTCGGTCTGGCGCGTCGAAGTTAACAAAACTTGGATAAGGCGCAGCTCGCCGCCAGATCACATAAACCCCGCGGCGGAAACGATCTTCATCCATCGCCGCATTCCACTTCGGGCCATTTCGGCCAACGGTTCGCCAAATATCATTTGGCTGAAACGGCATCACTGGCGGTCCGCTCATTTTTCTGGAAAGCAAACCACTTATCGCCAACGCATTATCTCGGATCATTTCAGCCGGCATTCGAAACCGGGGGCCGCGCGACAGTAATCGGTTCTCAGGATCACGTTCATTGAGAACTCGACTCGATTGCGATGTTTGTCGGAACGTACTCGACATAACAATCAACTTATGAATGTGCTTTCTCGACCAACCCGATTCCATCAGTTCCACCGCCAGCCAATCCAGCAGCTTCGGATGCGAAGCTGGGTCACTTTGTGTGCCAAAATCTTCGCCGGAGGCCATCAAACCTCGCCCAAAATAACTCGCCCACCAGCGATTTACTGCCACGCGCGCCAACAACGGATTTTTTGAATCCACCATCCATTGTGCCAGTCCAAGCCGATTATTGGGCAACTCACTATTCCATGAATGAAGAACCGCTGGGACACCGGGCTCCACCTTTTTTCCAGGGCTGAGATAATCACCTCGAGTCAGCTTAAAAGTCTCGCGAGGTTGATCCATCTCCTGCATGACAAGTGTCGTCGGTGGCTTCAAGGCTGCTAACTCTTTTTCGACAGTCGCAATCCGGTTCCGCACCTTAATTAACTCGGGCTGACCTTCACTCAAAAATTTATCCAGCTTGTTTTGCTGCCCTTTGTTCAATTTCTTTAATGCCAGAATTTTCTTGATTTCAGCCGAAATCCCAAGCGTCCTTACATTGTCTGATGTTGCAAGCAAGCGAAACCTACCGATCGTTCGGCCTCGTCCATAATTTTGGTCTAACAAAAATCGCATCCGATTTTTTGCTTTCGCTAACTCGAAGGGAACTTGAAAACGAAACGTCGCCCAGTGATCTTTAAAAAATTGCTGACCAATCGCCCAGCCGGTTTTTTGATCGCCATCAATTGCCTTGCCAACTTCCCAATTTTTCTGAGAAAAATCAGCAAATGCTCCATCTAAACCGAGCAATTCAAAATCGTCTTTTTCGCCTTTTTTTGACGATCCTGCCAAGACAACAAATTCGCTGAGAATAAAATTAGGTCGCTCAACGTCACCGCGGCCAGGCCCCGTACCGGGCAAATCTTCATGGGTTAAAGCTTCGATTCGAACTGCAGTGATCCGCGGCAACTCATTTGCAACCTCTACCGTGTAACGACTGGTGCCAGGTAATGAACCTCCTATCAAGACGGATTGATCGTTGAGAATCTGGTGCGATTCGCCACTGGTCGTACTGAAATTCAGGATCTTGAGTGGCGTCCAAGTTATCTTATTTTGGATCTCAGCCGCCAAATCTGACTTCAGCTTCTCCAATTTCTCACGTGCCGCAATTCCAATGCGTTCCTTTTCTTGGTTCAACACCTTCAATTCATCGGTTAACGATTCTCGTTTTAACTTTGTTTCTGCATCAACCGACAGATCCATTTTTGGACCATAAAAGTCATAGGAAACACCCGATGTCAATTTCACTTCAACGGGTGTGTTATTGAAAAAGGAAAACAGGCGGAAATATTCTTCCTGCGAAAATGGATCGTACTTGTGGTTATGACACTGACAACATTCTAGCGTCGTACCCAAAAAGACTGTTCCCGTCGTATTCACACGATCAAAAACTTGGTTAACTCTATTTTCCTCCGGGTGAACCCCCGCCTCAACATTGCAGGTTACTGTCCGATGAAAACCTGTTGCGATTCGCTGGTCTTCGGTAGCGTTGGGTAATAAATCCCCAGCCAATTGCTCGAGTGTAAATTGATCAAACGGTTGATCCTGATTGATAGAGCGAATCACCCAATCACGATAGGCCCAACTTTCGCGAATCTGGTCTGCTTGATAGCCGTTGGAATCAGCATATCGTGCCGCATCAAACCAAGGGGTCGCCCAGCGCTCACCATAACCTGATGAGGCTAGGCACGAATCGACAAACTGCTCAAACTTTTCCTCACTGGGATTCATCATAAATGCTTCAACGACTTCCACCTTAGGAGGAAGTCCCGTCAATGCCAAAGAGACGCGACGTAGTATTTGAGCATTCGGTGCGTCCTTTGAATGGGTCAGCCCCTTGCGGGCCAGCCTCTCTGCGACAAAATAGTCAATTTGGTTACGTAATTGTTCTGGAGCATCAATCGCAGGTAAAGCCGGGCGGACGGGAGCAACGTACGACCAGTGCTTGGAATCAGAACGCTCCGGCCACTTCGCTCCCTCTTTGATCCATTGCACCATCAAGGCGATTTCTTCTGGCGTCAACCGCTCTCCTTCGGGCGGCATCATCTCCGCTCCATCGCGACTCGTGATCCGCGCAATCAGGGAACCAGAATTTGGGTACCCCGGAACAATGGCGACTTCACCGGAATCCAATTCAACCATCGCGTCAGGCCGACTGGTGAATCGCAAACCACCTTCTCGATTCGTTAGTCCATGGCAATCTGCACATCGAGAATCAAGAATCGGCTTAATTTGTTTATCGAAATCGACCTCATCTGCAATTGAGCTAGTCGGTAGGACCAGGCACAACAAGCCAGTGATCGAAAACAATCTAGATAAGTTCAGCATTTAGTCATCAACCCAGTAATAAATTAACCGGTTCATCCTAACGTCTGGCAGTAGTCCATTCAAACTTCAACTAGAACGATCTTCGATTCTGCTCAAATTGAACTCGTTAAGAAGATTTGAATTACAGAAAGTAACCACCATATGTGGAAACGGCTCTCATTATCGCGAGCTCTTATACAAAAAAAACGACACCCATGGGGATGTGACCTTTTCCGTAAAGCTTGGTCATTAACTGGGGTTAAATAAAACCCAAATCTCCACCTTCGCTAAACGTGGCATTCACGACCTTACGACCACGTTGACGCTTGCCAATTATGATAATTTGATTTTCAAACAAAACCGTACCCGCATTGCAACCAACATTAAACGTAACTTTGATTGCATCTACCTCACCGAGTGTCAAGCTCGTTGTTCGCCCGAACTTCTGCACCGGCATGCCTCCGTCCGCTGACTGATTGTTCGAAGAGGGTGCCCCGTATGCCTCCATGAGCGACGCGAAACCGGTATCAAAGAAAACAAACAGTGCGAATGCAGCGAGTATTAGCAGACTACGATTAAAAAGCTTCAAAACAACTCCATTTAGGAGAAAGAAGAAAAGGTAAAGGGGAGAGAAGAAAGGAAGAAGAAAGCAAGCGTGCCATCTCGGACAGGCTTCGCAGTTCAACAAAGATTGATTCGACATCAATTTTCACGTTCCAAATACGCAAGCAAAATCAATGGGCAAGCCTTTTCGGATCGGCTAGCACAGCTCCTCCGCGCAGCACTCGATTCATTCAATCGATCAGTTGCATCAACTGAATGGGAGTGTAATCAAAAAGCCGTTAATCGCCGTGAGAACAAGCTCTTAAAAATCGGCGTTGCCCGGAGTTCGAGGAAACGGGATCACGTCTCGAATATTGGACATACTGGTCACAAATTGGACTGCTCGCTCCAGCCCAAGTCCAAAGCCAGCGTGAGGAACAGTCCCATATTTCCGCAAATCGGTATACCACCAGTACTCATTAATATCGAGATCTTGATCTTTCATTCTCGACTCTAAAATATCCAGCCGATGCTCACGCTGACTTCCACCAATAATTTCTCCAACTCCTGGAACCAGCACATCCATGGCGCGGACCGTCTTATCATCATCGTTGCAATACATGTAAAACGGTTTGATCGTCTTGGGATAATCAAACAGTATCACTGGTTTCTTAAAATGCTGTTCCGTCAAATATCGTTCGTGTTCTGACTGAAGATCAATCCCCCACTCGACAGCGTAATCAAATTTAACATTGGCTTTCAGCAGGATCTCGACCGCTTCCGTATACGGCAAACGAACAAATTCTGATTCGACAATAGTTGACAACCTTTCGATCAGCGATTTGTTTTCATCAATCCGCTCATTAAAGAACTCTAGATCTTCCGAGCATTTACTAAGGGCATCAGAGAAAATCCTTTTTAAGAAATTCTCAGCCAAATCCATATTGTCATTCAGATCAGCAAATGCAACCTCAGGTTCGATCATCCAGAATTCGGCAAGATGCCGCGAAGTATTCGAATTCTCAGCACGAAAAGTTGGCCCAAACGTATACACCTTTCCTAGAGCACACGCGTACGTCTCTGCTTCTAACTGCCCGCTAACGGTCAGGTAAGAGGGCTTATCAAAGAAATCGAAACGGTAGTTCAAATTCTCGATCTTCTGTTTCGCAAGCTCATCTAGCTTCATCGTTGTTACTTGGAACATCTCGCCCGCCCCCTCGCAATCACTCGCGGTGATAACAGGGGTATTGATGTATAGAAAACCAAGCTCCTGATAGAACTGATGAATCGAATTACAGATACAATTCCTTACCCTCGCCACGGCACCGAATGTATTGGTTCGTGGCCGCAGGTGAGCCCACTCTCTCAATTTTTCCATCGAATGCCGTTTTTTCTGCAACGGATAGCTCTCTGGATCGGCCCATCCGTGGATACTAATCTTTTGAGCTAACATTTCTGTTTTCTGGCCCCGCCCGCCAGATTCCTTGATCTCCCCCTCAACTGAAATACTGCAACCCGCAGTCAGTTGCCGAACTTCTGATTCGTAATTGTCCAGTGCCGCTTCTGCAATGATTTGAATATTACCCTGTGAAGAGCCGTCATTAATTTCTATAAAACTAAAACCAGCCTTTGAATCGCGGCGTGTCCGAACCCATCCCTGTAGCAGAAACGTGCTCCCAATCGACCTCTCATCTCTAGCATCCTTGACTGAAATCTTTTCCATTAACTCGTCTCTGTCTTAATTTACAAAATAATAAAATCAGGAATCTACCGCACCAGCAGCGGGGAAATCCAAGTCACGGGGCACCGCCATGCGTCTAGGCTATACAGATGCATCCGTACTGCCCTTTCACTCGCTACTCTCGCGTCTTGGTCTTGCAGAAAAACCAACCACGGCAAGAATGACAAAGGTCACGACACCACCGATGACATAAGGACCGTTAGGGCTGTCGATTTTAGTCGAGATCGCTGCCACTGATTGCAACAAAGCCCCTATTACACCAACGCCCATCAGCACATTCCAAATGGTCATTCGCGTCCCCGTTGGTTTCTCATCCCCCAACAAATCACGATTATTCATTAACGCCATAAACGTGAAGTACGCAATCGGCAACAAGATCGCCGCGAAACTGGAGGCGACAATTACGAGATAAGTCTTCGAATCCCCGGTCCAAATCCAGAACCAGCAGAAACCAACGACACAAGCGGCTCCAGAACCGAAAACACGCAGCAAGTTACTTTCGTATCGGTTAAAAATTTCTGCAACCGCGTAACCGTTAATCAACATTAAAATAATAATGGTGGAAAACCCCATCCCCAATACGCCAAAACCAAAAACAACATTTGACCAATTTCCCAACACGGGCTGTAGAGTTTTTGCCAAAGCCTCCGTATTTGGTTTAACGAGTGCAGAAGCAACAATTCGCTCATTCTGATTCATTTTTGCAATGAACTTTGCAACTTGCTCAGACTGCCACTGCTCAGACGAAGCTTCCCCTCCATCACTTGCCGGAGGCGTCAGCGAAGTGGGGTCTTCCTCCAGCATCCTCTCCCTTATCATCGATTCCGTTCCATTGAATAACCGACTCTGCTTAACAACAGTCCAGTCATTGCTCTGAAATTCACTGTCAATCTTCGCATGAAATGCGTTTGCAGATGCCAGCACAATGCAACTGGTTACCACAATAAACGGAATGGCCATCCCCGTCATCAAGTCCCATCTCGCAAGACCTCGAAAGGGCTTGTCCCAACCGCGAGCTAACATGGAATAAGGCAACAAAAAGGTCATATTAATGCCAACCGCCGTGGCCGTCGTACTGATCATCACACTCTGCTGACGTTCAACCAGTGCCGTCCCCCAAAACTTCTTTGCAGCATCCCCAAGACCGTCGACCTTATCAGCCAACCCCGGAGATGGATTCCACCACTGGCTAAAATCAGGAATAAACCCTTGTAAGACTTCCCAGCCGTTAATCTTTCCCGTGCGTGCCAAGAATACAACCGCCAACACAAAAC
>CALKNI010000094.1 GCA_938091115.1 uncultured Pirellulaceae bacterium
CGCCTGTCTCTTTTTCTTCGGTAGGAGCGTTGGGGTTGTTGGATTTTTCTTTTGTAAATTCCTCGCTGCCTTTGGGAACCAGAGAGTCTAAATACATCCTTCCGCCATAAATTGAACTCACTCCGATCACGAGAATGGCGAAGAGAATTCCAAATCGCGTGGCTGATCCAGACCTTGCGCTGGTTCGTTGGGAGAATGACAAGCCTTCACGTCTTGGCATGTTTGTCGGATTCAGATTTGAATTATTCATTTATTGACCAATCGGGCTGGGGAAAGTTGGAACTTCGGTCGAACGCTGCCTGACGTGAAAGCCCAAGATTCAAGAATCGGGGTTTAGAGCATATTTTAATTTGTGAGAGTTATAAATCCAAGAGGCAAGAGGGGTGTGTTCCTCCGTAATTCCTGTTTGCTCAATGCCATTCAGTCAAGCTTTGCGGGCGCTGACGTGAGTTTTGTCTTAAAAGGCAATTAAGCCGGTGTCAGATTTTATAGCCGCGGACTCGCTAGTTTTCCAACTTCCAAAAAGTTAATTACTGCTTCTGCGTTGATTGTCTACGAAAAAGGTGATCGAACTGCAGGTTTTGAGTTATTCTCGAGGGCATTGGGAGAACATGCTGCTCACCATAATTTGGAAGTTCTAAACATTGAATTTAGAAACGAAGCTATTGCGACGTTCCGGCCTGATAAGGCGATGCAAATTCGTTTCAATTTGCTGGCAATGCACCTAATTACTGCGATCGCCGTAGGTTGAATAATCGAAGTTAGTCCGCAGCTAAATTTCCTTATACTGAAAGCTAATTTGATTTGGTTGGTCTGGAAAGGGCGTTTTTTCAAATGTGGATTAACCAGCGGCCGAACAGATTATCATCAAAATGCAGTTCCCGACACGAGTTTCAGGATTGCGGGTTCCGTTTTGTGGGAACGAGATGGCGAGAGAAGGCCGACCAACCCCGCTCTGCTGTTTAAACAACTCAAGGCAGCCGTAGTAACAAAAGTTGGGCTCGGGAAGTTCGTAGCAGTAACTTGAGACATCGCCGCTGGAAAGTGGGTGCTTGAAACCGCCAGAAAGCTTAGAAACTAAAAAGGCCAAAGTACCCCCTAAGGGAGTCGAACCCCTGTTTCCGGACCGAAAAATCCGACGTCCTAGGCCACTAGACGAAGGGGGCTTGGTAAAGCCGAAATAGTCGAAGAGCTTTAGTTTACTGCGCGGTGTTCGAAACGGTCAAGGCAGTGGAATTTGAAACCGACTCTTTCGCAAGTTTTAGATGCAATTCTCAAATCCCTGTTCATTGAAACCGATGCGGCCGGTTCCGATTAACAAATTCGTCGAACCCGTCCCCATGGGCCAATAACTATAGCGTTTGAACTAGCCTAAACACCAGCGTTTTTTTCACATTGTGAGCGTCGATTCGAGCCGTCGGTAAAAAGAAAGTGTTAGTTTAAGTTGGATTCAATTTTTGTTGTTTCTTTGATTCCCTCGTGGCGAATAGTACGAGAACAGAATAAACTGAGGACGACCTCAGAAACAACAGAGCGATCGCTAAGTCTCTAAACATTCTCTCAAATTGGTTGACAACTTCATGAGCGTTACCAAACAAGTCACTATTTTTGACACCACCCTCCGCGACGGTGAGCAATCACCTGGCGCGAGCATGAACTTGCAGGAAAAGTTGGAGATCACTCAGGCTTTGATTGATCTTGGCGTGAATGTTATTGAAGCGGGATTTCCAATTGCTTCCCCGGGTGATTTCGAGGCGGTTCAACAAATTGCCTCGAACTTTCGAGGCGCGCAGATTTGTGGTCTTGCGCGTTCGAATGATAAAGATATTGATCGAGCATGGGAGGCGTTAAAGCAGTCTCAAGACCCAAGGATTCATGTCTTTCTTGCGACCAGCGCGATTCACCGCGAGTTTAAATTAAAGATGACCCCCGAGGAGATAATCGCCCGTGCAGTAGCAGGGGTTCAGCGGGCGAAGAGCTATTGCGACAATATTGAATTTTCTCCCGAAGATGCCGCACGTACGGAACCTGATTTTTTGTGCCGAGTCGTTGAGGCCGTGATTGCCGCCGGCGCTACGACAGTTAACATTCCCGATACAGTTGGGTATGCAACTCCCGATCAAATGGGGCGAGTTATAAAAAATTTAGTCGACCGAGTTCCTAATATTGACCAAGCGGTCATCAGTGTTCATTGCCACAATGACCTTGGGCTTGCGGTGGCGAATAGTCTTGCCGCCGTTCAAAACGGCGCCGGACAAATTGAGTGCACGATAAATGGCATTGGTGAGCGAGCGGGAAATTGCTCACTCGAAGAAGTTGTGATGGCGATGCGTACGCGGAGCGATGTTTATGATTACGAGACGACGATTAACTCGAAACGATTAGTTCCAACCAGCCGGTTGGTTTCTTCGATTACGGGTCTAGAGGTTCAGCGGAATAAAGCGGTTGTCGGCCGAAATGCATTTGCCCATGAAGCGGGTATTCACCAAGACGGCATGTTGAAAGAAAGAACCACCTATGAAATCATGCGTCCTGAGGATGTAGGGTTTGCAGATACTGATTTGGTGCTCGGCAAGCATAGTGGGCGGGCAGCGTTGGCAGATCGGGCGAAACAGCTCGGATATACCCTGACTGGCGAGCAGTTGCAGAGTGTTTTTGAGGAGTTTAAAAAACTCGCTGACCGAAAAAAAGAAATTTTTGACGGCGACATTGCAGCATTGATTGATCATGAGATCCTTGGAATCGCAGAAGAAGAGTGGTCGCTAGTCTCCTTTAAAGTTGACCTAAAGTATCAGATGTCTCCCAAAATATCCCTCACCCTTGAAAAGGGTGGTGAGGAGACAACGGTCGAGCAATCGGAAGGGTCCGGCCCAGTCGATGCAGCTTTTTTGGCGGTGAAACAAATCACTGGGGTTGAAATGAGTTGCAAAGAGTTTCACGTGCGCAGCACGTCCCTCGGTTATGACGCGCCAGGTGAGATAACTCTGGAAGCGGAGCATGCGGGGCACATCTATCGCGGCCGAGCGATCTCAACGGACTGTGTCGAAGCGTCCATTAAGGCGGTTTTGAACGCAGCAAACCGAATTTTGGCAGCGAATAGAAAATCAGCAAACGCTTGAGATTTTTGATGCCTTGGCAAAAAGGATGCCGAACGAGTACGGCATCCTTGTGTTGCGTCTGGATTGAGTGTTTCCAGTGCGGTATTGCGGGGCTTCGATTGTCCGCGTCGATTTTAGTTTCGGAATAACTGGGAAAGCCCGAATGTAAAGAATACATTGCTGGCGAAGTTAAGCACTTCTTCCTGAGGCTTGTACCTCAGCAAAAGCTGGTCGCCTGGCTTAACCAAGATTCTCTGCCTTGGATCGTTGATGGTATCGTTAAGATCGATTCGGATTGCGAGTTGTCGTTTCCCAGGTACCTGACGGAGAACAATCAGCTCGGTAGGCGGTACGTTTTGAGCTGAGCCGCCAAGGGCTCCCGATCGTTCCGTCGTCGCGACCCCTCTTCCAGCAATTGAAATCGCAGCGAGTACATCGAGATCATAGTCTCGCGGAATTGGGAATTCGCCACCACCAAGTAAACCGCCAGTATAGTAGACATCGGTTTCACGGGTATCGACGTAAATGATGTCGCCGTCCCCTAGGATGATGTCTTCGGTATTGAACGTAGGTACTTGCCCTGGCTTCAATCTTAGTGGGATTTTTATTGAGTTTGTTTCGTCCGCGATTTTCGGCATGGTGCCATAAGGGAATTCCGAAGGACTGTGCGTTCGGTAGAATTCGTTGATTTGCTCGTCCCGCTGAGAAGTGTCGACCCGGTTGCCACGCAAAATGCGAACCTCAGCCTTCGCATTAATTCCAGGCAGTCCGCCGGTTTGGGAGAGAGCGTTAAGAACGTCGTTTTTATAAGCGGGCAGTTGGAGAACAAAACCTCTTCCCGATTGATCCGATCGGTCAGTTACGCCCATTCGTTGACTTTGGCCTTGGAATTGATTTGCACGGGTTGCTTGTGAGTTATCTTGACGCACAACAAAAACGCGATAGGTTCGCTCACGCATGAGTGTTACGATGATACGACCGCCCTCTTTCAATTGTGGTTCGTCTCCCTCGGTATAGGCCCGCTTGATTAGCTCTTCCGCTTGTTGGATGGTTAAACCGCGAACAGGAATCGGATCCACTGAGGGCAGGGAAAGTGATCCATCTTCGCGAACGGGAACAGGATATCCGATGGCGGGTGGCAGATCGCTGTCTGGCCCAGGTAATTGGACTGGTGGCGCGTCGTCAGAGTTTCCCAGAATTCCTTCGATGAAAACGCCCAAAACATCGTCGGCATCCAAGGTGTAATATTCCGGTTTGGTTTGACGTAAGCGAGCTACGTCAATTGGAATTTTATCGGCTTGTGGCTCCGCAAGAAATTGCACCGGTACGCGATTCGCTGGAATCGTATCAATGGGTGAAAACAAGGCAGTGCAACCAGTGAGCGACGAACTTGCCAAAACCGTAAAGAAAATAATCATCCGGTTGGACATGGTTCGATAACTAGATTTATTTGAGTGGGGCTTAATAACCATCAACTCGTGCTCCCTTAATTGCGGTGGGCTATCCGACCGCGTCTTAATAAGTTTGGATGTTTTGGTAAGACAGTGCATTTGCAAAGTCTCTCATTTGTCTAAATCGCGGTTTATTTCGATGTTGGCAGAACTATCGGCCTAGCTGAGGTGCTAAAGTCGGTAAATCCTTTTGAATTCATGTACTCTAATTGAGTCCCGATATCAGTTGCTTGATTGCCGCTGGAATCGGTTGTTGAGTTATTGGTCACGGTTCTCACACCACTTGGAGGGCCACCAGCGGGTGTCGTTAGCATTGGCTTTGTGGGGGCTGAATTGGTATTCGTAGAGACAATTTGTACGTCCGAGGGAAGCACTGGGTCGGTGTTGGATTGGTCAATCGCTGAATCGATCATGCGAGAGATCAACACATCGTGATAAGTCCCAGACTTGTCTTTTCTCGCTGCAGCAACACCGGCAGGATAGCCTTCAAACCAGCTGTTAACACATTTCACGCCATCGGCAGATTGATATTCTGGTGCTCGGTATTCTTCGGGAGGAAGTGCCGGAACGTATCCATCACCGCCGTTACACATGTCGGTGTAGCCTGCACAAAAACCATTTTCAAAATGCTTTGCGTAAGCACGTTTGCAGTTTCCGTACCGTAGGTTAAAGGCACGCTTGGCCCAGACTGTATCGCGATATGTCAACATCGACGCTTCTTTGATGCCGAGTTTACAACCGGTAAACGAAGCTGTCGTTAGAATGGCAACGCAGATGATTAAAAACGGATAACTGTGTCTCGGTGTGACAGATGTTAATTGGTTCTTCACGACAACTTTCTCTGAAATTGACTTTATTCATCAATCGGATCCTGTCGAAAGACGCTTGCTTTCAAGGGAATCGAACATGGGGCGCGAACCCAATGCCTAGCCATTTCATCGCCAGTTAAGCTATGCCGGATTTAACGAAGATCCTATTTATAGCGCTTTTAACGAAAATATCTTTCGGACTTGTGAAGCTGGGGGGCTTGTGGAGGCGCAGCTATCAGGTTCGCTGCAATCTTAAATCTGACAGCAAGCCTCGTCGAGCAGGTTGCGATCCCCGATTGAAACTGATCGTAACTATCCGGTCCGTTATCAATCGGATTGAGAGAATGCAACGCAGAAGAGTTGTTTTTAACGTTGCAAGGAATTCACAGGTTACCTGGCGATTATTTCAACACAATCGCTCAGAATTGTGAAGGTTAAGAGGCAACTACGCCGTTAACCAGATGGATTACCCGATCGGCTTGCGAAGCGAGCTGATCATCGTGGGTGACCATCACGACGGTAAGATTTTCATGTTTCCGGAGTGCTGTGAGTGTTTCCATAACCTCGGCACCATTTTCTGAATCGAGGTTTCCGGTAGGTTCATCGGCCAGCAGGATCGAGGGATCAGAAATGAGTGACCTTGCGATGGCCGTTCGTTGCATCTCCCCACCAGATAATTGGCTAGGTTTGTGCGTCAAACGGTGACTAAGGCCGACCATTTCTAGTAACTCGATGGCTCGCTTGCGATAGCTTCGTTTATTTTTGAGGTAACGAAAAAATCCATCCTGAACCATTCGAGGGATCAGAACATTTTCTAAGGTGGTTAGCTCGGGTAAGAGGTGGTAGAACTGGAAAATAAGTCCAAATTCTCGATTGCGAAGGTATTCCTGTTGCCGAGGCGCCAGATTGTCAATTCTTTGATCGCGAAAATAGATTTCCCCACTATCGGGTGCATCGAGTGTTCCCAGTAAATGCAGCAACGTGCTTTTTCCTGATCCGCTTTGCCCGATAATTGCAGTGAAGCCCCCTTCTTCGATTTCAAGATCCACTCCTTTAAGGACAGGCACTTGAACCGCACCTTTTCCGTAGCTCTTGAAAAGTCCGTTAACAGACATGACCGACGTATCAACGATTCGGAGTGGTGCGGAGTTTAATTTTTTCTTGGACAGGCCCTTGTTTGAATTTAATTCGGAGGCGGGCATATTGTCTCCCTTGGATTCTGGATCGATTCGCAGGGGTTGGCTGGGAGCAACATCACTCATATCGAAGTGCCTCTACTGGGTGTAATTTGGCAGCGCGGAGCGCGGGAAGCACACTGGCAAGCACGGCTATTGCGATCGCGCCGACGGCGACCCAAAAAATGGTGACTGGATTTACCACCGTTGGTATTTCAGAAAAATAATAGATCGTTGGATCGAAGACTTCCTGTCCGGTAAGGACGGCGACGGCATCCGCAATTTCGTTGATGTACTTAACAAAAAGCAATCCAATGACAATCCCTACACCGGTACCAACGGTGCCGAGAGACATGCCATAGCCGAGGAAGATGGACATCACGCCTCGGCTTGGAGCACCTAAAGCTTTGAGAATTCCGATGTCTTTAGTTTTCTCGACGACGATCATATAAAACGTTGCCAATATTCCAAAACCGGCGACGGCGATGATCAAAAACAGCAAAATGTTTAAAATTGTCAGCTCCATTTTGACTGCGCTGAGCAAAGGGCGTTGGGTATCTTGCCAAGTGCGGATGTCGTAATCCGGGAAATAGTTCGGTGGGAATTGAGCAATTAATTGGTCGCGTACAGCATCTAAATCAGCACCCTCTTTTAGTTTGATTTGGATAGTTGATACCGAACCTTGTCCCGTCATCGGATCTATCATCCCTCGTAGTTGCTGCAGTTCGCTAAGCGGTAGGAAAGCGAAGCTGGAGTCGTATTCGTGCATGTTGGATGAATAAAAATCGACAACAGTGCAGTTTTCGATTACCGGCTGGGGGCTGTCTCCGATCGTCGTCAGCATGATATTTGCGTCGTCGCCAGGTCTAATTAAGTACGCGTCTTGCAGTTCACCCGATGGTAGTTCGACTTTTCGCTCGGAGATCGCTAAGCCTAAAATAATTCCCGTTCGGTGATCCTTCATGGGGTCAAATAAATCTTCTGATCTGATTTCCGGTCGAAATTTTGCATGAGGGTCAAACGGTGAAATCCGATGAACAGTGCCATCGGCGGACATTTGGTCTTCAGCCTGATCGTTGCCGTTTTCTAACGAAGGAGATTGAGCGGCAATGCCCTCTTCGGGAGAATTCCCAACGGGGGGAATGTCGGGAAGTGTCGCAGGAAGTGGTGCAAACCGCCCCCCCTGCTCTTCCTGGATGTTTTCGCTTTCGTGGCTTACAGTCTCAACGTGAGACGGTTCGGCGGCATAGAATGCATTGGCTGCATTGTCGTATAAACTGTCGTACTCACGACTGTTTGCTTCAATTCGTCGTTGAATTTCAATTCGGGTTCGACGGTATTTCCAACCAGCATCTCCTTTGAATTTTTTCTGATCGTAACCGTCTTCTTCCAGATCAAATGAAAAGGACTTGCGTTTAATTTCATTGGTTAGATAAGGCTCAAAGTCTGTGACTTTCCCGAATGTCTCATCGTCGATCCCAAGCAGCATGATTTGCTGGGTCCACTGACGTCCACGCACATCAAATGAAAGTAGGGCTGGTGTGCGAACGACGCAAGTCGCTTCTTGAATCTGGTCGCCCAGCGTTTGTTTGATAATCTCTACATGGCGTTCGGGATGGGGGATTTCGCTGAACATCTGGGTGGAAATTTCGACGTCCGAAAGAATTCCGTGGAGTCGGTTTTTCATCTGATCAACAAAACCAGCCATCACGCTGTTGACCACGATCAAGGTTGCGACGCCAAGGGTCACACTGACAATGGATGCCAACGCAATGAAACGTGTTTTTAAGTAACGCCACGACAAAAGCAATTTATACATTCGCCAATCCTTTGGCCTAGTTAAAGCGAATCTCGACAAGTCCGTTATCGATTATTCGCGTTTTTATTGGGTCAATCGCCGTTTAAAAAACGGGTTCAAATGCTCTAATTCTCTGCTCTCAGGAGCGGGAACAGGATGATGTCCCGGATGGAAGGAGAATCAGTCAGCAACATTACAAGCCGATCTATTCCAATTCCCAATCCGCCTGCCGGCGGCATTCCATTTCTCAAGGCACGAACAAAATCGTGGTCCATTTTTGCCATGGAATCTTCTTCCGCCATCCCTTCAAGCTGATTTTCAAACAACTCCTTTTGTAAATCCGGATCATTTAATTCCGTGTAAGCGTTCGCAAGTTCCATGCCGTTAATGAATAACTCAAAACGCTCCGCGATATTCGGATTTTCTTTCTTTCGTTTGGTTAAAGGGCAAATGCTTGCAGGATAATCTGTTACGAAGACAGGCCCAATCAAAGCATCTTCCACTTTCTCTTCAAAAACTTCGTTTTTGATCACGTCTGGATGTTTGCCGTTGACCGCTAAACCAAGTGTTTGAGCATATGCTTTTACAGCAGCAGGGTCTTGCGGGTCAACTCCGGTATTCTCGGCAAAAAGTTCGTCATATGGCTTTCTGGCGAACGGGGTAGAAAAGTCAACGTGGGTATCTCCATAAGGGACTGTCGTCTTCGAACCGAGTGCTTGCAGTGCATTTGCTATCACTGCTTCGGTGAGATCCATCATCGACTCGTAATCGCCGTAAGCTTGGTAAACTTCGAGCATGGTGAATTCGGGGTTGTGCTTTGGGCTGATCCCCTCATTTCGATAAACACGCCCCATTTCAAACACGCGTTCCATTCCGCCGACCATCAAACGCTTCAGATGCAGCTCGAGAGCGATGCGCATGGTCAGTGGCATGTCAAGGGCGTTGTGGTGAGTTTCAAACGGGCGGGCAGCGGCTCCACCGGCAATGGTGTGCAGGGTTGGCCCCTCGATTTCGACGAAATTCTGGTCAGTTAATGTTTTTCGAATGGAGGTGACAATTTTCGAGCGAGCCAGAAAACGATCTCTTACCCCTTCGTTGTAGGCGAGATCAACGTATCGGCGTCGCTGTCGGAGTTCAGCATCGACGAGTCCTTTGTGTTTTGCCGGGGGCTGGTCGAGTGTTTTGCAGAGAATGTGTATTTTGTCTGCAAAAATTGAAAGTTCTCCTGTTTGGGTTCGTCGGAATGTCCCATCGATTCCAACGAGGTCGCCCAAATCCAGGCATTTGATCAACTCCCAATTTTCTTCACCGACCTGTTTCTTACCAACAAATAGTTGAATCCGTCCCGTCCAATCCTCGATGTCGATGAAATGCAGCTTCCCCTTGTCGCGGTGGAGCAAGATTCGGCCAGCGGCTCTCACTTTCGGGCCGCCCATAGTCCCTTTTCCTTGTTCTTTGCACCAGTCTCGAAAGCTAAGGTCACCTAATTGTTCGGGATTGGGGAGGTCCACCGATTCGCCCGATTCGGTTACGAACTTTATTTCATCGGTTCGCTGGAGGATGTCCCCGATCATATCTCGATCGTTGAACCGGTGCCCCCAGGGGTCGATTCCTAGTTCGACTATTCGATTTAAATTACTCCGTCTGGATTCTTCTGGAGCGAGTGCGCCGTCGTTCATTTTATCTCTTCAACTGCGGGGGTGGATCGACTGTTTCAGTGGATTTGAGTTCGTATTCTAAAGAAACAACCTGATTTTTCGAAGGTGGGAATCGAAAGAACATTGAGCAAATGGAATTGAGCAGGACTGAGCGATTCTGGACCGTCAATTTGGCATTCAGTCACGGAAAAGGGCATGATCTCTTGTTTTACAGTTGTTTGACCGATGTTTTGCCGAGGAACATTTTCAAATTCGATTCGAGAGTTACAAAATCATTGGCCATAGCGAGCCATAATTCGATTCGCAATTCCAGGGATCAAGCGGTCCATCCAAACGATTAATCGTCCTCCGTGTGTCAGGATGATTTCGTGTTTGCCCTTTTTCATTGCTCGGATTGTTTTTGAGGCAACGGCAGCAGGGGGCATTGCTCCTCGAGTTTTCCAATTCCTGCCGGTGGTATCCTCGATCGCGTGGTCAAAAAATTCGCTATCGGTAGTGCTAGGGCTTACCAAAAGTAAATCAATCGCATCGTTGGCCAATTCTGCCCTTAGCGCATCACTAAAACCATGAAGGGCAAATTTGCTGGCACAGTATTCACTTTTTAAAGGAGTCGCCCGATGCCCCAGAATACTGCTCATGTTGACGATGATCGGCGAATGACCTTGTTTAAGCCGAGGAAGTGATATCCGAATCATTTCAGCGATCGCGAAAAAGTTAATTTCGAATACTTGGCGTATTCTAGTTTCCGCTGATTCATCAAATCGCCCCATTGCTCCTATCCCGGCGTTGTTAACAAGTATATCGAGACCACCGAATTCTCGATCAGCGACGTCGATGATCTCTTGCCGGTTCGCTTCGGATGTAATATCTCCGACTAGGGGAATGCATATTCCACCCTGCGATTGAATTTTATTTGAGAGATCGTCAAGTAAGTCTGCACGTCGAGCGCACGCGATTACCGAAACACCTTCAGCTGCTAACTGTTGCGCAAGGTGCCAGCCGATGCCACTGGAGGCACCAGTGACGACAGCACGTTTGTCTTGAAGGGTTCGGTAAGGCATATTCGGTTGGGTTTAAAGTTCAGTGGAAAGTTACTGCTATTTTATTCTCCAATTGTGTTTTCAGGAGAATGCGAATCCAAGGCTTGGAGCTCAGTCGCTCGTTCCGAGTACGAAGGTTTACTATCCGTTATTGGTTCGTCCGACTTGATCCAGCCTGCCGGACTGTGGGGCGTGATAATTGTGTCGGTTGGATCGATTTGCCCAAGATATTTTTGTGGCAGTTTACAATGCACTTTTACCATGTCATCGGTGTACTGAGTGGAAATGATTTCTCCCTTGGCGGCAATGAAAGCTAATAGTTTTCCATTTCCAACATGCAATTCAATATCGACATTTTGAAACGACCGACTGAGTGCTTCACTAACAGCTGACTGAAGATTTTCGAAACCGATTTTTGTTTTCGCACTCACTGAAATTGCATTAGGGTATCGGTTGAACATTGCTTCGAGGATTGCAACCTCGGTAACCTGGTCGACTTTGTTGAGAACCAGCAGTGTGTCTTTGGCTTCTATGCCCAACTCAGTCAGAACTTCATAAACGGAACTGATTTGGTCACCCACTTTGGGGTTGCTCGCATCGGCGACATGAAGCAATAAATCAGCTTGGCGTGTTTCTTCCAGCGTTGCCTTAAAACTGGCGATTAAGCTGTGTGGGAGGTTGCGAATAAAGCCAACGGTATCGCTTAGCAAGATCGGTCCCCAGTTGGGCAGTGCCCAGCGGCGGGTGCGGGTGTCGAGGGTGGCGAACAATTTATCTTCTGCCAAGACATCAGCTGCTGTAAGCGAATTCATGAGGGTACTCTTGCCGGCATTCGTGTAGCCAACTAAAGAAACGGTCATCGTTCCGCGCCGAGATGCGACTTGACGTTCTTTTCGTTTTTCAACTTTACTTAACTCAACCTTAAGGTCGTGGATTCGTTTCTCAACCAATCTGCGGTCAGTCTCAAGTTGTTTTTCACCAGGACCTCGCATGCCAACGCCCATTTTCAATCGGGAGAGATGCGTCCACATTCGCTTGAGTCGTGGCAGCGAGTATTCAAGTTGAGCCAGTTCAACCGCTAGGCGGGATTCATAGGTTTGGGCATGCGTCGCGAAGATATCAAGAATCAACTCAGTCCGGTCGAGCACTTTGACGTTCAGTGCTATTTCAAGATTGCGATTTTGAGCAGGCGATAGGTCGTTATCAAAAATAACGACATCGGCGGCATGGAATTCAACCAATTGCGACAGTTCTTCGACTTTGCCGCGTCCAAGAAAAGTCGCGGTGTCAGGTTTTTCTCGATTTTGGGTCAAGCCGGATAGGACAATGGCACCGGCAGTTTCTGCTAAACCCTGAACTTCATCGAGTGGGTCGAATTCAATGGGATCATCGGGGAGGATGACGCGTACGACAATTGCGATTTCTCGGTCGACTTGCTGAGCGCGTTTGCGGTCTTGCACGGTTGTTTTGGTTCTTTGAGGTGAAAGTGAAAACTGTACTAATGGTTGGCAGACTGCTTGCCAAGAATAAAGCACGCAGCCAAATACTGGGTTGCTGGTTCTTCTGCAAACAGAGTATAGCCGATGATTTGTGTTTAGCTAAGCCATCGCGAGTTTATGACGCGGTGGGAGCCTTCTAGCCTGCTGCCGATAGTGGTTGTGTCTGTAGAGTCAAACAAGGAATTGCTGTGTGGGTAAGAGACGAAGCGGTTTCAATTTCGTCGAGTGGTTAGGATTTCGATTTCTGAGTCTCCGACTTGTTTTGGTCCTGTGGTACTTCTTTTGGATTTTTAGGTTCAATTCTTTTGCCAGGTTTGAGGATGGCATAAACCTTTGTATTTAGCGGCGGGATATTCTCTTCGAAAGCTTCGAATAGGAGTCCGGCATTCGATTGGCTGCTTTGAATGTTTAGGTCGATGGTTGCCGTCGAGAAGTTGGACAGACAGATTAGTTCGCCGGCGTCTCCGTAGTAAACCTTGTGATTAGAAGTGGGGTCATCCCAAAATTGGCTTCCGCCGAAGACCCACAATTGTTCCATTGCTTTTTTTGTTTTGACGTTGCGGATCCACTGTTTTGCCGACGTCGTTTTTGTCTTTCCAGATTCCGGGTCTTTCCATTTTAAAGTGATTTCAATGGTTGGTCCGTATGCTGCTCGGTATTCTGGATCCCAGGAAGTCGTTTTGCCCGGGTTGGCTCCAAGTGCAACTAAGGCAAGGTGAACCTGAAGTGCGGTTGCGTGAGCGGAAATGACTGATTCGTGTTCTTTGGTTTGCGCCGGGCAGATGAACATTTCCAAGGGTCCTGCGTTAAGGCATACGTGTCCCGCAAAAATGACCTCTTTTGCATTGACATCAATCCAGATTTCTTCCTTTTTACCTAAACGCTTCCAAGATTTCGGAATATCGATCGTTTGGACTTCTTCTGGCAGATTGGAGTCGGGTTGCTGTGGGGCTAGATTCGTTTTTGGAGCCTCCGGTTGCTCTACCACCGGTTTGACTGGCTCAATGGCAGGTTTAGTTTGCAGTTTTGAGGCAGGAGGAATAACCGTCGAAGGACTCTTTTCCTGATCAGCGTTTAGACTTGATTTTGGTTGCTCGGGGTTAAGTGCTTGGGGTTCGGAGCGAGGGGTACAGCTCGTAGCAGCAAAACAAAGGGCAATCGAAACTAAGGTGGCTTGCCAGATGAAATGATTTGGGGGCATTTTTAGTTTTCGAAATTAAGGATTAGGGCGTAAGTTGTTTTAAAATCCAAGTTGTTTTGAAATCCATGGTGGATTCCGAGCAAAGTGGCAACCGCAACTAAATTAATACATTTCGTTCTATCACCTACGAGTCTCCTTGGTAAGATGTTTGGAACACACAGTCTAATAAATGAAACTGTGAAAGATTAAACTTAAGGGGGTTAGGTTGCATTGTGGAACGGGTCCTCATGGCATCGCCTAGCTTTATGACGAAGAAATTTGGGAAAAAATTGGAACCGATCTCAGTAGAGTACCTTTCGGAGGGTTTGTTTCAGGAGTTGGATTGGGGAAGCAGCGAATTTTCCGAGGCTGTACAAGCAAAGACAATTAACTCCGCCGATTTATTTGGATGTGGTAACGCATCAAGTGTTGAATCCCCGTGCTCCTGGCTGCTTAATGGTAAGCCGACGCCAAACGCGCGGAGTATTGTTGACCGCTGGCACATTAAATTAAATTCTCAATCTCAAGTCGAGCAGGTCGCCAGTGAGGTTTTCACCGCGGTTCAGGAATATTCGCTGAACCTCCCGTGCGCCTCGCAGACATACCTCGTTTTGGCTGCCTCGCATTCGGTCCGGCAGCTCGTTGGAAAGTCTGATTTCGCTCAATGGCAAACCGCTGTGAGCCGTCTGTTTGACATTTCGAAAGCCGTTGAGAGCAATTCAGAGATTTCCATGGAGGCCTATCAATGGCTGGCAATTGAGCTGCCGCTCGTCGTGTCCTGGCAGTTTCCGGAATGGGATGGATGTCAATTGTGGGCTGAGGAAGCATCTCGAAAGATGAGCCTCTCAATTTCAGAATTGCTTGATCATGACGGTTGGCCCACGACCCGTTGCCTGCCGAGTTTTGGAACCCTTGCAGCAAGTTGGGTGCGCTGTCAGTTGATTTTAGACGCAATGAAAGGTAGCTCGATTCTCACTCAGGACACCGGCCTTGATGTCGTGTCCCAGTTGGAATGGATGGTGCGTCAAATATTACGAATGATGTGTTTTGATCGGAAACTAGTCTTTGCAAATAATGATGCATCGGTCGCGAGCAAGGCGTTTTTAAAGTGTCTGTTGAGGCTTTCAAGTGATGGCGATGATAAAATACTTTTAAAACAGACGTTGGGTAAATTCAAGAAAAAAGTGGAAGAGCCCAAGTCGGCGAATGCCCATAGAATTGAAGCGAGTAATATTTCCGAATGGAGTGAATCAACGTTAATGCGGTCGAACTGGAATCGGAAATCGCCACGATTGGCCGTCAATTTTTCAAATGGAAAAATTGTCAGTGAGTTAAGTCGTAAGCACCGACTAGTTTGTGGTGAAACCACTCCGGAAATTTTGGCAGACGGACAATTGCTGGATTCGAGTGCGGCTTTTGAGATAAGTTGTACGCAAAGCGATGAATGGATTGAATATTTGGAGCTGGAAAGAGAACTTAATGGGGGCGGATTGCTCACTCGACAGTATCTGCTTTCGAAAGTAGATCGATTTTTATTGATCGCGGATGCGATCGTGCTCCCCGTAGATGCGGAGTTAAGCTATTCATGTTGTTTTCCTTTTGCGGAAGGGATTGAGGGACTGCGAGAGTCCGAGACCACCGAAATGTATTTGATGCGAAAGGGAAAAATACAATCACTCGTTCTGCCAGTGGGCTTGCCTGAATGGAAAGTTGCAAGGACAAACCATTCGTTCGGAATCGTTGATGGCGGAATTAAGTTAACCCAAAATTGTCATGGAAAAGGGCTCTACGCTCCGTTGTTTTTTGATCTCGATCCAAAGCGGAGTTGTAAAAAGAGAACTTGGCGTTTGTTGACGGTTGCTGAAGATTTGACTCGAGCCCGAAGTGATGAAGGTGCTGCCTTTCGAGTGCAGCTTGATAAACAGCAGTGGTTCTTTTACCGGTCGTTGGCGAGCAAAAGGAACCGAACATTCTTTGGTGAAAATTTTGCCGGAGAATTCGTGTTTAACCAGTTTTCGAAAAACGGTTCAGTTCAGTGTCTGATGGAGATTGAGTAAAGACGATTGGGAATTTCAGCAGGTAAAATTCTGGCTTGTTAGACCTTGCTAAGCTGATTTGATTCGGAAGTTAGTCTGAATCAATCAAATTAGTGGCGATGTAAAGTTTTTGAGAATCGGGTGTAGATTATGGACGATCAACTTGCGGAGAACGTGGCGACTGTTCAACAACAGATTGCCGAAGCGGCGAAGCGATCCGGTCGGGATGCTTCGGAGGTCTGCCTGGTCGGGGTCACAAAGTACGTCGACACTGAAACGACCCGAGCTCTGGTTGCTGCAGGATGCCGAACCCTCGGGGAAAACCGCCCTCAAGTGCTTTGGGAGAAGTCCAGCGAAATGCAGGGTCTCGATGTGCGTTGGCATATGATTGGGCACCTTCAACGCAACAAAGTCAAGCGGACGGTTGAATCGACTGCGTTGATTCACTCTTGCGACAGTCTAAGGTTACTGAAGTCTATTCATGAAGCGGGGCTACAGCTCGATAAACGGGTAGACGTTTTACTGGAAGTTAACGTGTCTGGCGAAGCGGCCAAGCACGGGTTTTCCCCGGGTGAAATTGAGTCGGTGATTGAAGCGATTGAGCCCTTTGACGGTCTACGCGTGACCGGTTTGATGTGCATGGCAGGGCTCGGCAGCGACGAGCAAGATGTTCGACGAGAGTTTGATTTGCTCCGTCAGTTGAGAGAATTAAATCGAACGAGCGTTCCGAAGAACGTTGATTTGCGTGAATTGTCGATGG
>CALKNI010000095.1 GCA_938091115.1 uncultured Pirellulaceae bacterium
CATCAGGTGACGACTCAATTAATTGAGTGACTTCTTTCGTCGGTGGTTTTTCCTCCTCGCACCCTACTACCGATAACACCATCAAGCCTAAAAGAAGAAATCTAAAATTCATGACAACACCTTACTTAAACGCACTTGATATGGATTTTTGACCGCACGATAGCACTTTAGCACCAGACCCTATGTCTGGTTAACACCAATGTGATCGAATCTCTTGGTCGGACAGACTAACATATCCCGCAATCCAATCCAATGGATTGAATTCACACCGTCGAAAAAAGAAATAGCCCAAAAAACCTGCTCCTTGGAGAATCATTGTGCTTTCAAGGAATGCCAATTCCATCCATTTCTGAAGCCTTTTCCGAACCAGGAACAGGAAGCTCTAATGGCGACTGAAATTTTCTACGCCGCCCTCCCATATTGCGTTTGAATTGTTTAACCACCGTGAAATCCAAATTACGAGTTTAGTCACATTGCGTACAGCATCGAGTGAAAGTCATACCAGCTTTAGTATCACCGGTTTCATTATCAATTGAGACTTACCTTGAAAAAATAAAACTTATCGGGGCCTTCGAGGCTAGGATTTATGAATTAAATCGAGATTGGACGCCGCGGACCGTCGTGGTAACGAATTAGAGGTTACGACACCGTTGGAGTTCCTTAAAAGTGAGTGTTCTATCCAACACACTCATGAAGGCCTAAATGACGCCCCCAAAATTATAAATCTCGTTAAATACTTATATTTCAACGTAAAACCGCCCCGGAAGCCTTTCGATTACTTAAAAATTGACAAAATATTCGAAATGACATTGTGATTAAACAAGTGTTTAATACAGTTGTTTGATGGAGCAAATCACTAGTTCTTTCGAAATCGTCATATCCTCCCACGCCGGAGAAATCACGACCGCAACCAAGACTCACTATAAATGCCCACGACCCATCAAAATTCGACCAACGGCGACTCGACCCGAGAACGCATCTTAATGGAAGCCGGCCCAATCTTTGCCGGTAAAGGATTCAGGGCAACTACTGTCCGTGAAATATGCGAACATGCGAATGTGAATGTAGCGAGTATCAACTACTACTTTGGGGATAAACGCCAACTCTATCACCAGACCGTTGTACTTGCGCGAGAAATGCGAGTGGAACAAGTGCCCGAGCCGAACTGGACTTCTTCGACCGACCCTGAGGAAAAACTGCTGGATTTTATTGCACTGATTCTTCGTCGATTGGTAGCAATGCAAACTGAACCTTGGCAGGTTCGTTTACTGATGCGAGAAATTCTGGAACCCACGGAAACTTGTAAGCACCTTGTCGAAGAATATTTTCGCCCATTTTTTAACACGCTTTGCGGAATCATCGACGACCTAATCGGATATCGTCTACCAGAGCCCACTCGGAACAAAATCGGTTTTAGCATAATTGGGCAATGTCTTTACTACCGCTTTTCAGCAGAAATGACTCGTTTAGTGATTGAGCAACAAGACTACGTCGATCAGTACGATCTCGATAATTTAGCTCACCATATCTCTTTGTTCTCACTAGGCGGGCTAAAACATTACCGCTCGATGGACGAGTCGACGTTCACGAACGCGAGAATAACAGAGCACTAAGCCGAGTTACCGATAACTATTTAGCCCAAACTAACATGCTTTTACCGAAACCGCCACAACACTATGCCCAACTCAACAGCCACTAACGCAACAACGACCCAAGTGCCTCCGAACTCAAACGCAGTTAATGAGAGTCATTCCGCTAGGGCCATTCAAGCATCGGAGATTGCAACTGTAATCCCTTCGGGCAATCTACAGCAAGATTCAATGACTGGGAATAAATCCAAGATGAACGAAGTATTCAAATACGTTGTCTCCATTGTCATTCTTTCTTTTGGAGTCGGAGTTATCGCTTTCGTGATGGCAAACAAGGCCGCCGTCCCCGAAGCAACCCCCCCATCCATTGCCCAAAAAATCAAAGTTGAAAAAGCTCAACCATTTTTTGGAGAACTAACCCGTGAAATTTCGGGGACCGTCGTGCCTTTTCGAGAAATCAAAATTGCAGCTCAAGTGAGTGGCGTTGTCACCAAGAAATGGCCCATCCTTGAAGCTGGCACGAAAGTTGATGAGGGCGAACGGCTTATCGATATTGATCCCCAGTTATATGAAATACAACTAAACACTGCCGAACAAGAATTGCAACAAGCAACCGACCAAGTCGCTGAGATCGAAAATGAGATTCAAGGCGTTGAAAAACTCAGACAAAATACGATGAGAGAAATTACCCTAGTCAACGATGAATACAAACGTATTCAAATCGTCGGCACCAAGTCAGAAAAAACTCAGGCCGAACGTTCACGACTGGTAGCTGAAAATTCGTTGACCAATTTGGAAAACAACCTCGCGAATTTGAAAGCGAAAAGAGCTCGAATGGTGACTACCCGAAAGGTTGCAGAACAAAAACTGAAAAGGGCGGAGCTGGACAAAACGCGTACTAAGATTATTGCGCCCATCGCGGCAGTGGTTGTGCGCGAGATGGTTCAGGAAGGAGATTACGTTCGAGCTGGTGATCCGCTGCTAATTCTCGAGGACACTAAACAAGCTGAAATCATTACAAACCTGACACCGACTGATCTAGTTTGGCTAAAAATGAACTCCCAAAATCTGACCTCGGCTGCTCGTTCGGACAGCGCAACCAATAGCTTTGGCCTTCCCAAAACAGAGGTTAGAATCACCGACCCGGATCTATTCCAACTGTCGGAATCGGCCGGAGTCACAGACATTTCACACTGGACAGGGCAGCTGATCAGCATCAACGGAAGCGGCCAGGACGAATCAACAAGGACAACTCCGTGTCGAATCTTAGTTGAGGATCCAATTTACGATCTTGATAAAAAAGATCCCAACTCACCTAAATTCCCGCTAGTAAGAGGAATGTTTGTGAAATTGAAAATGGTAATTCCCGTAAGTGCAAGCGTTGGCGAGGGGGGATATTACATTGTGCCGGCAAAAGCTTTAAGCGACACTGGAGATTTCCTTTGGGCAGTCGAAGGATCCGACACTGAAGATGCCGCACAGCAACAGAAACTCCTTAAAATAAGAGTCGACGTGGTCGACCGAAATGGAGACGGAGACTATGCCGTTATTAGAAAAACGGCAGAGCTTAAAGAGGATTTCAACATCATCGTTGGCCCCTTCGATGAGGCACGGGCGACTGCCAGGGCAAACCTTGCGAAGGAAGGTAACAGCAATCTGCCAATCTTTAAATATGACAATCAGGCTTCGAAAAATTAGTCGTCCGCAGGCAAAATTGTTAACAACTGGATTCACCGACGGGTCAACCGGACAAATCCAAAGCATTGAATTGAACTTTTCCAACAAATTTGGTAATTGAATGAAATCCGTAATACGCTGGGCAATCAAAAATTCGCCCGCTATGAACACGCTTTTAATTGTCTCAATGATCATCGGCGCTTGCAGCATGGTTGTCATGCGGCGCGAAGTTTTCCCCAACTTTGCATTAGAAATTGTGTTGGTGAGCGTTCCTTTTCCTGGAGCCACTCCGGAAGAGACAGAAATCGGAATTTGCCAAAAGATCGAATCGGCAGTGGCTAATCTTGACGGTGTCAAAAAAATGACCTCGGTCGGGATGGAAAGTTTCGGCTACGTAATTCTTGAACTCAACAACAACGTGGCAGATGTTCAAAAGGTGCTCAATGACGTTCGATCCGCCATTGATCAAATTTCTACCTTTCCTCCGAACGCGGAGGACCCGGAAGTCAAACAGATTATCTTTCGGGCTCCAGCGATTTCTCTAGGAATTCTTGCGCCCCAGCGAGCTCAAAAGTCAACTCTCGCACAGAAAAAAGAATTACGGGACATCGCTGAACGCGTACGTGCCGACTTGTTGGAACAGCGTGCAGTTCCATCCAGCAATCCGTTTCGAAAAATGCTATCCTTTCTTTACCAACCGAAAGGGCCAGCAATCTCGAGCGCTGAAATTGTAGCCGCGCAACCTTATGAAATTTCCGTGGAGGTATCGGAAGACAATCTCCGCAAGTACGGGTTGAGCCTCGACCAAATCGCACAGATTATTCGCCAGCAAAATTCTGACATGCCCGGCGGCACGATGGAAACTGAACGCCAAAAATTGATTCTTCGCAGTGAAAAGAGGAAAGAACTGGGCGAGGAAATCGGGGCGCTACCGATCATGTCCAATGGGGGAAATGGCATCCCTATCGCCGTTGGTGATGTAGCGGAGGTGATTGACGGTTTCGCAGAAACGTCTTCCATGCATTCGATCAACGGACGAGACGCACTCGTCATCCGGATCTCAAAAACGAATGAGGAAGATCTCTTTACTATCGTCGAGGCCGTGAAAGCCTATGTCGCTCAAGCAGAGAACGGCGAGGACTTTAGCGAAGGTGCATACCAAATAAAACAGTGGGGTGACGTCTCGGTTGACGTTCGCGATCGCATCGACATGTTAAGTGCGAATGGAATCATGGGACTCGTCGCCGTGTTCGTCGTGTTAGCTATTTTTCTCGATCTCCGTTTAGCTTTCTGGGTTGCGATGGGTATTCCTGCCTCGATATTGGCGGCAGGCTTTATTCTTTTGATGACGGGCCAAACCCTAAACATGCTCTCCATGTTCGCTTTTCTAATGGCATTGGGGATCGTAGTAGATGACGCGATCGTCATCGGTGAAAACATTTATGCCAAACGCGAAGAGGGTTTCGACTTCGTCAATGCCGCTGTATACGGGACGGCCGAAGTGCTACCCGCCGTCTGTGCATCTGTCGGCACAACGATTATCGCATTCATGCCACTGATGTATGTTACCGGTGTAATGGGCAAATTCATTGAAATTATGCCGGTCGCGGTAATCGCAATGTTGGTCATCTCACTGATTGAAAGCACGTTCATTCTTCCCGCCCACTTGTCCCATGACAAAAATTTATTCATGCGTGCCATGGGCGTTATTTTTTATGTCTTAAAACCACTGATGCGAGTGTTTGAAAAAATCAATCATCTTTCCGGGCGGGCGATGGATCTTACGATTGATAATTTTTACGAACCGCTGCTTAGATGGTCCCTTCATCACAAGTCAATTGTGATTTCGACAGTGCTAACCACTTTTATGTGTGCAGTCGCATTGGTCCTATACGGACTTGTCCCCTATTCCGTGATGCCCAAAATGGATGGAAGAGATATTAGTGCTACGATCGTCTTCCCTAATGGAACTCAAGAACAGTTCGCGTCAGACGCGGTCGATGTTCTTTCCGATGCATTCAAAGAAGTAGACGCGGACATTCGAGCCGATTTGGCTAAGTGGGGGGTTAAGGTTGCACCCGACTACAGTGTCCATACCAACATCTACCGACGCGTAGGTGAAGTAGGCAACGGCAATCTCGGCCCAATGGGGGTCACCAATGGGAGTCACGTCGGAAGTGTCGAAGTGCAGCTAATCAACGCAGAGCAAAGAAGCTTCCCCGAGCTTTCCAAGCTCCCCGATGGTAAAGATAAAGAACTTACCAGTGAAAATATTAATGGTCGCTGGCGAGATAAAATTTTTGAAATGGATAAAATTTCCGGCTACGACGCGCTTAAGTTTGGGATGCAATCAATGGGGCCCGGTGGCGCAGCAATTGAATTCAAAATTCTTTCCGATAAAAAAGGAATCCCATTCCTCGACGAAGCTATCCAGGAATGCAAAAAGTATCTTGCTACAAAGCGAGGTGTAAAAGATATTGAAGACGATAGTCGTCCGGGTAAACGTGAAGTAATGCTCAGCTTAAATGAGTTGGGGCAAAACCTTGGACTCGACGAGGCCGCACTTTCTTCTACCATCCGTTCCGGATACTTCGGAGCCGAGGTTATGCGACTCCAACGTGGCCGACACGAGGTCAAACTAATGGTCCGGTATCCCTATGAAGATCGCAAAAGCATGAGCGGCTTCGAGCAGATTCGGATCCGTGACAATCAGGGAGTAGAGAGACCACTGATCGAAGTTGCAAATATCGAGGTTCAGCAATCAGCGTCTGAAATCAACCGACTGGACCAGAAACGAAGTGTGACTGTTTCAGCCGACGTAGATTCCACCGAAGGCAATTCCTACGAAATCATTTCAGAAATGCAGCGATCCATGATTCCAATGCTGGTGGAGAAGTTTAGAGCAGAAAACAAGGGAGAAATCTCTTTCAACTGGGAAGGCGAGCAAGCTCAGAATCAAGAGTCGATTACCAGCATGTTCACTGGATTTGGCATCGCCCTACTTTGCATGTTCGTGCTTCTGACATTGCAGTTCCGGTCGTATGTTCAACCCGCCATTATCCTCGCAATCATTCCGTTTGGTTGGCTCGGCGCCATTATCGGGCATTACTTCGTCGATATTAACTTGAGTTTATTCAGCTTTTTTGGGCTGATCGCCCTGACCGGTGTAGTGGTCAATGACTCTATCGTCTTAGTCGACTTCATTAACCGTAAACTTCGGTCCGGAATGAAATTAGAAGATGCACTATTGAGTGCAGGCCGGAGACGTTTCCGCCCCATCATGCTTACCTCGATGACCACCATTGCCGGCCTTACGCCGATTCTTTGGGAAACGTCAATGCAAGCTCAGGTCTTGATTCCAATGGCAACGAGTATCATTTATGGACTATTAACCGGGACCCTGCTTATCCTTATCCTCGTTCCAATTTTCTATCACATCTATGGAACCATTTTATTAAAAATGGGGTTCGAACTGTATCAGACCGATAAGGAATTTGAAGATTTAGTCCCCGTTGAGAGCGACGGAAGCAGTGATTCCGATGTTTCACAAACGACAAGTCCAACAGGTGAATTGTCGCCGGTTTAAGCGAACCACAAGCGAGGCAAAACTTATTCCTTCTCCTTTAAAGAACTAAAAGATTCAAAATCGTTTAGTAGCCTAACCGTTTTTCTATGTCCTTAGCTCGTTGGTCGACACCAGCACTTTCTCCAAACTTAGCAGTCCAGAAATTTGACTTGGATTCACTCGTCGTTTCAACAGCCGTACCGAGTACATCGCCAGATTCATCAACTAAATCAGACTCCCCGAATAGAGGGGACGACCAATTTCTGGTCATACAACCAACACTGGCAATAATTAAACAAAAAAAACAAGCCATCGTGAAAAAACGCATAGTGATCCCTCAGATGTATTCGATTTTTCATATCAGAAAACCGCACTTAACCAATCCTCGGCCGGCGGGAGTATTCCAGAATAGACTCGTGGTGTCCAGCCTGCTTTTGGGCGAGTCAGATACTCAAGCGATTTAACAAATAAGGTTGTTTTTCTTAAAACTAATTTGCAAGCACTTTTACAGGCGTGGTAAAGTCTACTTTTTTACTGCCCTCTCCGGCTAACCCGCTGAATCACACAAGGTTTGATCATGAAAACTCAGCGCTGCTTATTGATATCAGTTGCGCTCACGCTGTTTTGCTTAACTGCCTCCGCAGACGAACGCCCTAACTTTCTATTTATCATTGCGGACGATGCTTCTCGTGACAGCATGGGAGCCTATGGTAGCACCTATGTTGAAACGCCAAACTTTGACCGGATCGCAAAAGAGGGCGTCCTTTTTACTCAGGCTTATAATTGCAATCCTAAATGCGCGCCGGCCAGAGCCTGCCTGTTAACGGGCCGCTATTCGTGGCAATTGAAAGAGGCCTGTAATCACAATCCATTCCTTTCTGACGAATGGGCGTTTTACCCATTTCTTTTTGAAGACGCTGGCTATTTCATAGGGTTCACAGGAAAGGGATGGGGACCGGGAATCTATCGCGGAATTGACGGTGGCCCGACTAAATTCAAACAACGGAATCCCGCTGGCCACCCATTTAACGAAAAAAGAAGTCGCCCACCTTACAAGGGAATTAGCAATGTTGACTATGCCGGCAACTTCAAAGACTTCCTCAATCGACGTCCTGAGAAAATACCGTTCTGTTTTTGGCTTGGCACCAAAGAACCTCATCGTGGCTACGGCAAGGACAATTGGAAATTAGATGGTCGTGATTTAGCCAAGGTTCAAGTTCCCGCCTATTACCCTGACAATCTAACGATACGAGGAGATTTAGCGGATTACGCAATCGAAGTTGAATGGTACGATCGGCACATCGGTCTCGCCCTGCAGCAACTTGAACAGAGAAAACTACTCGACAACACAGTAATTGTAGCAACGTCTGATCATGGTATGCCATTCCCACGCGTCAAAGGGCAAATCTATGACGATGGCTTTCATGTACCACTTGCTGTAAGGTGGGGTGCGAAAATCCAGCCACATAGAACCGTCACCGATTTTGTATCCTTTCCCGATGTGGCACCAACTCTATTGGACATCGCCGGTATCCCAATCCACCCTCAGATGACCGGAAAGAGTTTTAAGCCGCAGTTGATTGCCGCGGGCTCAGGCCGCATTGATCCCAATCGAAACCACACCCTGTTAGGAAAAGAACGCCACGACATCGGTCGTACCGATGGCAATCGACTTTCGGTTTCCTATCCCTCACGGGCAATACGTACTGACAAGTATCTGTACGTTCATAACTTCAAACCTAATCGTTGGCCGAGTGGTGATCCGCAATACGGACTGTTGAACTGCGATTCCTCCCCTACCAAAACCTACCTTGAGTCAATTTTAAAATCAGACCCCGAATACCGTTTCTACGAAATGAGTTTTGGGAAACGCCCGGAAGAAGAATTGTTTCACATCGCCAGTGACCCGGATTGTATTAATAATCTTGCAGACCATCCCGAACTCCAGGAAACCAAGACTCGTTTATGGACCCAACTAAAACGAGAATTGACATCTCAAAAAGATCCTCGAATTCTAGGCGACGGCGACATTTTTGATTTCTACCCTAATTGCCGAATTGAAAGACAGCAGGATCTCTATGGAAAACCCGCCTACGATCCTGTTGAAATTTTTAACTCCAAATATGGCGCAGATAAAAAGTAGTTCAACCACAGTCATTACCCAACTAATTTTATTTTACCGTCTGCCGTTTTTACACAACAACAATGCGACACTCGCTCTATGAATCCTGAACAAATCGCCATTAAGCTAGACGCTCTGATTGTAGCCCCACACCCGGACGATGCCGAACTGGGAATGGGAGGCGCCATACTGGGCATGCAAAATGCTGGCATGAACATTGGAATACTTGACCTGAGTAATGGAGAACCCACTCCCTTTGGCTCGCCAGAGATTCGGAATCAGGAAACAGAGGCAGCAAGTCAAGTCCTAGGCATTAGCTGGCGTCACAATTTAGGTTTACCCAATCGTAGCTTAGAACCAACTCTTGACGCTCGAGAAAAATTGGCAAGTATATTCCGACTGACTCAACCTCGCTGGATCTTTGCCCCTTATTGGCACGACGCTCATCCAGACCACCTCGCTGCCACCCAGCTTGTCGACGCTGCCAGATTTTGGTCAAAGCTATCCAAGACCGAAATGCCCGGTGACCCTTATCACCCAGAACGAATTTATAATTATTATTGCGTCCATCTAAAAATGCACGCAAATCCCAAATTCGTGTTAGACATCAGTCAATATTGGGATAAGAAGCTCGAATCCATTGCCTGCTATCACAGCCAGTTTGTTAAAGGACGAGAGCATCTCGACCCTCAACTTCTCGATCAAATTCGAGACGAAGCAGCGTACTGGGGAAAATCAATTGGTGTTAAATACGGAGAGCCTTTCACTTCCCGCGAGCCACTTGGAATGACAAATTTTAACTCTCTCGTTTAGCTCTGAGGTTTTACCGGGAAGCATAAAAAAGCCACGGCAAAACCGCAGCTTTTATCGTTTAGTACATTTTCAAAGGCAAAAATATGTTTCAGCCTATGGAATTACTTTACTTCGAACCCAGATGCAATCAATTGTGTGCGTACGGCAGATCTCATCACATCTCCCAAAGTAGATTCTCCCTCTCTTGCGGATTTAGCAAGGCGTGTTTTTTCAGTTTCAACGTATTTACGCCGTGCCTTATTGTGTTTGGCAATTTCTTTTTGAATTTCAATTCGCTTATTTGCCATCGTCTTTAGGTAGGCAAGTCGATCTTGCTTTGACATTTCCTGCATCGAATCCGGAAGACATTTTTCTTCTACTTCAGCCAAGATATTTTTATTGATTTTGTACGTGTCGACGAGATCACGGTTCGAATTACTATATAGCTTACCGGCTTTGGTCACCGCTCTCGCTACCGAGTTCGAGCCGGCATTAAGATCTTGAGCTTGTTGATTTTTCGAATAATCGCCACGCACGTCGGCTTCTCCAAACCATAGATAGGTTCGGTTCAAGTCACTGCTGAGCTTAATGATAATTGAATCTTGCGGAGCATCGATGTGGATTACTTTACGATTTTGGTTAATGCTTAAATACTTTCCTCCACCACTCACGGCACCGTCCTGCCAAAATTGTTGAATCCCGGTTTCATGATTACCACAGTGGATCGTATTCACCACAACTCCAGCCGCAACTGCGCTGGCGCACGCTTCTTTATATGCGTCAGGGCCTTGATTAAATGGTTCATTTCCCGCAATGAAAATAGCTTTGTAGGAGTCTGTTCGACTCGACCAATCCAACGCTTGTAAAGCGTCTTGAATTACAGCTCCACAATATTCGCTCCCACCGTGGGTCCTCAGACTGAATAACGCTTCGGAGACTTTATCGAGATCGTCGGTTAAACCACAAACCTGACGAATATAGTCCTCTTTTGCAGACAAATTGTCGTTTCCGTACTCAAACACTGAGACACGAAACAAAGGGGTGTTTCCTGATTTTTCAGCTTTTGCAAATTCCTGAACGATATTCCACAGCTGAGCCTTTGCTTGATTAATCAAGCCATCCATAGAATTAGAAGTGTCCAGCAGAATAGCCACGTCCATAGCGGCGCGGTCTAAATCCTCAACCGCCGGTTTCGCCATTTCACGCGGCTTAACAGTGATAGTTACATCTTGTGCATCTAAATTAGCCTGGCAAGCGGTCACGCAAAACAATGCCACTAATGTAAAAGCAATGGATTTGAGCAAATGTCGTCTCATCGAAATCTCCCTTGTTAAATCTTTATTCGTTATGTGTCCAACGACCTGTGTAGATTTTACGCATGAGAAATACGTTTAAGAGCCTCTAAATTATCGTCCGTTACAATGCGGTTACACCCAGAACATAGCCCCCTAAAACTATTAGATATTTTCGTGATAGCAAATTGATATCAGACGAAATCAACGCAAACCAGCGGCAGCCAACAACTAAAAGTAGAAAAGAAATTTGGGCATCGGCGAACGAAGCTTAAACTCAAGTTTTCTAATTGCCCTCTGAACTTAAACGTCCGGAAAAAAGAAATAGCGATTTATTTATCTGAACATGCTTTGGCATTATTTGCCTTCGGCCCTTGGTGCAACCAGCACAAATATACAAAATCTATCAAGCAAACGGATCGTCAATTGACTCGCTTGGCTGAGTAAACCACTGGGGACCGGAATCCGTTAAATAGAAATGATCCTCGAGTCTAACTCCAAATTTATCCGGTATCACCAACATCGGTTCATTACTGAAGACCATCCCAGTCGCCATCTCCGTCCTTTCCCCCCGTACTAAATTCGGACCCTCATGAATATCGAGCCCGCAACCATGACCTGTGCGGTGGGGCAGGCCCGGCAATTCATACTCGGGACCGAATCCAGATTCAATAAGAGATGCTCGTGCTGCGGAATCGGAATTCTCGCACGCAACACCGATCCCGGCAGCTTCAAAAGCTGCCAACTGTGCACGTTTTTCTGCCCCCCACGCAACCCGGTGCTCATCACTTGGCTCACCGAAACAGAAGCTTCTCGTAATATCGGAAATGTACTCATGCAGCACACATCCGGTATCCATCAAAACCCAATCCCCTGGCTTTAAAACTTGGGGATCTTTAACCCCATGAGGGAATGAAGTCGCGACCCCAAATAAAACAATACAAAAATATGAACCAGCGGGGGCGCCAACTTTGCGATGAGCTTCATCGATGAAAGCTTCAACCTCGGTTGTTGTAATCCCAGGCTCCAAAATAGAAGCCGCCGATTTTAGAACCGACAAAGTCATTTCATGGGCTCTTCGAATAATTGAAAGCTCAGCATTCGTTTTGATGCTACGCAACGACTGGGTAATCGTTTGGCCGAGTTCAAATTTGAATTCGGGATTGGCGTTACACAACCCAGTCACTGTGTAGAAGGGTGTTGCTTCATCGACGAGGATCGTTCCACCGCTGATACCCCGACTGATCATTGCAGAATGGAAACTTCCATAGGGACTCTCATGTTCGTGCCAGCCAACAATTGGTGCCTCGAACAGCCAATAATCACGCAACGTATCAAGTTCAAAGTTTGGAGCAATGTAAAACAATTCTCCCTCTGCAGGGATTACGGCAGCCACCATGCGTTCGCTCGGACTCCATCTCAGTCCGGTGAAATAAAACAAATTTGTACCGGCATGTAGATAAATTGCCTGAACGCCCGAAGCCTTCAAATATTCCTGCAACTTCTCAATTCTCGCTTGGAACTCTGGCTTTAGAATGGGAACGGTTCCACTGGTCATATCGACAAGTTGATCCAACGCTTCCTGCCTACGTTTTCCACCTACACCTGCAGTCATCTAATCGCTCCGTAACAATAATTGAAGCCAATATCATAAGGCACGGTGCGGTCCGAAATCACCGGTCTACTCAAATTTTATATCATCAAGATAAAA
>CALKNI010000096.1 GCA_938091115.1 uncultured Pirellulaceae bacterium
AACCGGGGGTTTATGGTCAAACTGACGACATCGGCTATTACATTACAGAAAATGCAGTCAGTATTCGCGACCTTCAATCAACCATTCTCCATCAAATCGGGATTGATCCCAAACGGTTCAACTTCCCCTACCAAGGACTCAAACAACGGCTTATTGGACCCTCCGACGAAGGCAAAGTGATTCGTGATATCCTCGCCTGATTCGATCGAATAGAATTCACAGCCGATCCAAATAGATTAAAATAACTGGCTATGAAATCCATTTACTCAATCATTTTGATATTACTTTGCTGCGTCTTCTCGCTAACATCGGTCGCTGAAGAGCCGATAGATTTCGCGCGGGACATCCAACCAATTCTCGCTGAAAACTGCTATTTCTGTCATGGCCCTGACGCAAATCAGCGAGCCTCTGACCTCCGGCTCGATATTGAAGAGGAAGCAAAACAGTCAATCATCGCAGGTGATGCTCATGCAAGTGAATTGTATTCCCGCATTCAATCTGATGATCCTGACGAACAAATGCCTCCGCCAGATTCACACCGAAGCTTAAGCCCGGACCAAATTTCATTGATCCAAAAATGGATCAATCAAGGTGGAAAGTGGGGGCAACACTGGGCCTACAAACCGATCGTAAAATCGAAGATCGAGGCGGGGAACGCCATTGATTTTTATGTCCAACAGAAACTGTATCAGCAAGGTCTTGAATTTTCACCGGTTGCCGATCGCCGAACATTACTTCGACGCGTCAGCCTTGACCTGACCGGTTTACCACCGACCATTGAACAAATCGAGACCTTCCTCGAAGACACTTCACCGGATGCCTATCAGCAGATGGTTGAGCGAATGCTCCAATCACCTGCCTATGGTGAACGCATGGCCTGGGACTGGCTCGATTCAGCCAGGTATGCCGATACCAACGGCTACCAGGGCGACAACGAACGGACCATGTGGCCGTGGCGAGATTGGGTAATTGATGCGTTCAATGACAACCTTCCTTTCGATCAGTTTTCTAAATGGCAAATCGCTGGCGATTTGTTGACCAACCCAACAGAAGAACAAATTCTGGCAACTGGATTCAATCGAAACCATCCTATCAACGGCGAGGGGGGAAGGATTCCAGAGGAAAACCGAATCGATTATGTGATGGACATGACAGAAACAACTGGCACCGTTTGGCTCGGTCTCACTTTCAATTGCTGTCGCTGCCATGACCACAAATACGATCAACTAACTCAGGAGGACTACTACAGTCTGTTTGCATTTTTCAACCAAACTCCGGTAACCGGCGCTGGCGGTAATTCTCAAACCGCGCCGATACTTTCGGTACCTGACCAACCTCAGCGATTGCAATTGGCAAAACTAAATATTGAGTTTTCCAATTTAAAATCAGAACAAGAACGTCTTGTCAGGGCACTCAATCAGAAACAAAGTGACTGGGAATTGGCACTAACCAAACAACTCCAGAACAAAAAAACCTGGTCGGTTTGGCACCCCGAATCCTACTCCGCTCAGAAGGCTGATCTCGAATATTCCGCCGACGGCTCTCTCCTCGCATCAGGAGTTAACCCGGTCAACGATAACTACCAAATTACAGGCAAGTCAGATCTTCCAGTCGTTCAGGCGATCCGTCTGGAAGTTCTCAACCACGCCTCAATGACGGCCGGCGGTCTGACAAGATCCGTGAGTTCCAATTTTGTATTAACCGATTTTGCTGCCTATCTCATCGAACCGGGAATGCCGCCCGCCCGCCTTCCATTCAAACAAGTTCAAGCCGATTATGAACAACCGGGGCACAATGTCCAACTAGCGATCGATTCAGATGCCCAATCAGGCTGGGCCGTCTGGGCTACCAATAAGAATATGCAGCAAGAACACGAGGCTGTCTTCTCTTTTGAAAAACCAGTAACCTTGTCGCCTGGCGCGAAACTCAAATTCGTACTAAAACACGAATCGATACACAAGCAGCACAACATTGGCAGACTGAGAATCTCTCTCACTCAACAGGAAAATCCAACACTCGCTGGAAACCATGAAAAATTACTAGCTGCATTAAAACAACCGATCGAGACGCGATCGCCAGAACAACTCCAACTAATTCAAGTAAAACACTTAGAATCTGATACCACTTACCAAGCGCAAGCCAAAAAGATCAATTCGATTAACAATCAAACCCAAGCTCTGACCAAGGGGTATCCCAAAGTCATGGTGATGGCTGATAGACCCCAGCCTCGAAAAACCTATCGACTAAATCGGGGATCCTACGAACAGCCATTGAACGAAGTCTCGATGCGCGTACCTGCGATGCTGGAATCACTACCGACTGGTGTAACACCCAACCGACTCGCTCTGGCCAACTGGCTTTTTTCAGTCGACAATCCGTTGACCCCTCGCGTCTCGATCAATCGAATTTGGGCTAAGTTCTTTAACGCGGGATTAGTCAAAACACTAGAAGATTTTGGCGTCCAGGGCGAACCACCTAGCCACCCAAAATTACTGGATTGGCTGGCTGCCGAATACCGGGATTGCGGATGGGATACCAAACACATGATCCGCTTAATTTTAAACAGCCGAACTTATCAGCAATCCTCGCAAACAAATCCCCACTTACTTGAGATCGATCCGAACAATCGGCTACTCGCCCGGGCATCGAGGTTTCGAATGCCTTCCTGGATGATCCGTGACTACGCCCTGGCTACCAGCGGACGGCTTGTGCGACAAATTGGTGGCCGCCCTGTAAATAGCTACCAGCCGAAGGGAGTTTGGGAAGAAGCAAGTTTCGGCAAAAAGACTTATCGGCAGGATTCGGGTGACGCGCTTTACCGACGTTCGATCTACACATTTTGGCGGCGGATTGCTGCACCTACTATGATATTCGACAATGCCGACCGGATGACATGTTCAGTCATTTCCTACCGAACCAACACACCTCTTCACGCCTTAAACACACTTAACAACACGACCTACGTCGAGGCAGCCCGCTTGCTCGCCAGTCGCGTATTAAAAGAGCGACTATCCGACCGGGAAACACTTTCTAAGATATATCAACGGATCGTCACGCGGCTGCCCCGGGAAAATGAATTTCCAATTCTCCTTGCGGGGTTAGCCCGCGACCGGCAACAATTCACCGCAAACAATGACAATGCAGTCGCTTTTTTAGGGGTCGGTGAATCATCTGCCGACCCCAGCCTTGATCCGGTTGAATTAGCCTCCTGGACCAATCTGTGTATCGCCGTTTTAAATCTCGATGAAAGCCTGACTCGGCAATAAGCCAAGTGAACAATTGAATTTAGAATAACCATCATCTCAATGAACGCATGACGGCTATGAATTTTTATGAACAACAAAAATTACATTCGACCCGACGCGAATTCTTCGGTCGCACCGCATGCGGAATTGGATCCGCAGCGTTGGCGAGCCTGTTAAATCGTTCGGGAATCGCGGGAGAACAACGGCCTGAACCGCGCGTTGGCGGTCTTCCTGGCGTACCCCATTTTGCCCCAAAGGCAAAACGCGTGATTGCCCTGATTCAAAACGGTGGACCGTCTCATGCTGATCTCTTTGATTGGAAACCAAAATTAGCTCAAATGCATGGACAGTCCGTGCCCGAAGAATTTGTCGCGGGCAAACGATTCAGTACCATGACTGGAAAACCCGATGGAAAACTGATGCTGGCCCCCATCGAGCCGTTTCACCAGCGAGGAAATTCTGGAGCCTGGGTCAGTGATATGCTCCCCTACACTGCGTCGATCGCGGATGAATTAACCTTCCTCAAGAGCATGCACACCGACGCGGTCAACCACGCTCCAGCGATTAGTTTCTTATTAAGCGGCGCTCAGATTCCAGGTCGGCCAACACTGGGAAGCTGGATGAACTATGGGTTGGGAAGCGAAGTTGATGACCTTCCTAATTTCATCGTCATGACGTCCGTTTCAAAGAACACAACCTGTGGTCAAATCTTCTACGACTTTTACTGGGGAAGTGGCTTTTTACCTTCCAAACATCAAGGGGTTAAATTCCGCGGATCTGGCGATCCTGTTCTCTACCTTTCTAATCCCACCGGCATAACACGTGAAATGCGCCGCGGATGGCTCGACAACATTGCCCGGTTAAACCAAATGCAACTTGAAGAATTTGGGGATCCCGAAATTGCAACCCGAATTGCTCAATATGAAATGGCTTTTCAAATGCAGGCGAGCGTGCCAGAGTTAACTGACCTTTCCGATGAACCTCGTGCTATTCTTGAAATGTACGGACCCGGTGTCGAAGAGCCCGGCTCGTTTGCTCACAACTGTTTGATGGCTCGTCGGCTTGCTGAACGAGGGGTCAGTTTTACTCAACTGATGCACGCCGGGTGGGACCAACATCGGAGTTTGACAACAGAATTTTATACCCAATGTAAGGACACCGATCAGGCAAGTGCTGCCTTGGTCAAGGACCTAAAGCAACGCGGAATGCTTGACGACACTCTCGTGATTTGGAGTGGAGAGTTCGGGCGCACCCCGTTTATTCAAGGAGATATTAACAATCGAAAACAATGGGGACGCGACCACCACCCGTACGCCTACACGACATGGATGGCGGGCGGGGGCCTCAAGCCTGGCCTAAGCTATGGTGAAACCGACGAACTGGCGATGAACGTCGCCAACGATGGTGTTCACGTCCATGATTTGCAGGCCACTCTATTGCATCTCCTCGGGATTAATCACGAAGCATTGACCTACCGGTTTCAGGGCAGGCAATTCCGGCTGACCGATGTCCACGGCCGGGTTGTTCATGAAATCTTAGCCTAATTTTCCTTACCAAACCGGAGTGCGAAACGGCTCGGCAAACCACACAAACGGCAAGCGTGGAAAGCTTCTGATTTTCAAAAATTCCGTACTAAAAATACTTTTCTCTGATACGATGAATCCCCTGAACTACCTTACCTGGCACCCGAGGGCCATTCATTGACAACTTCTAAACCCGTTTTTCCCAACCCCACCTCCCGTCGCGATTCTGCACGTAGTCACATCGAAAATGAAACTGCTGAGACCTCCACTGAGCCAACCTGGACACTCGATCAGGCAAAAGAGCTCTACGGTATCCATCGCTGGGGGTTGGACTACTTTGGAATCTCTGCATCTGGGAATGCGACCGTTCAGGCACCGACTCCCGCAGGGGTCAAAACAATTGAGTTCTCAGAAATACTCGACGGCCTAAAACAGCGTGGACTCGGAATGCCAGTCATGCTCCGGTTCGAAAATCTCGTCGATGACCGCATTACTCAACTCCATCAAGGATTCGCATCAGCCATCGCGAAGACCAATTACCAGAGTGAATATCGTGGTGTTTTTCCAATCAAGGTTAATCAACAGAGTCACGTAATTGCGGAAATTACGAGGTTCGGTGAACGATTTAATTACGGGCTCGAAGCAGGGAGCAAAGCTGAACTGTTAATCGCACTGGCGACCCTACCTTCTCCAGAAAGCCTCATCATTTGCAATGGCTATAAAGATGTGGAATACATCGATCTCGGGCTCCGGGCACTTTCGATGGGACTCCAAGTATTTTTCGTCATCGAAACTCCCAAAGAACTACCCATGATCCTTAACCGTGCAAAACACTGGGGAGTTACGCCATGCATTGGTGTACGCTTAAAACTCTCCACTGCCGTTGACGGACACTGGAGCCGAGACGCCGGAGACCGTAGCCTTTTTGGTTTATCGACGCTTCAGTTGATTGAAATTATTGACAGCCTCCGGGAAGCTGGAATGCTGGATTCACTAAAAATGTTGCACTTCCATCTCGGCAGCCAGGTGCCCAACATTCGCAATGTCCGTGACGGCATTACCGAAGCCTGTCGATTTTATGTCAACCTCATCAAAGAGGGCGCACCAATGGGTTATTTTGACATTGGTGGGGGACTCGCTGTCGACTACGACGGGTCGGCCAGCATCGATGGGCACAGTCGAAACTACGACCTCGACGAATACTGTGTTGATATTGTCGAGGCAATCATGGCGGCGTTTCGTCCTCACGACATTCCTCACCCTACGATCATTTCCGAATCAGGCCGCTGGACCGTCGCGCCAATGTCGGTGCTGCTATTTAACATCCTCGATGTCAATGACTTCCAACCGCAACCACTTCCCAACCCACTTCCGGAAAACATCCATTCCTCTATAGATTTCCTGATTGATACGTTACGGCATATCGAAGTCAGACGCCTCCAAGAAAACTTCAACGATGCGATTTATTACCGAGACCAAGCGCGGAAAGCATTTCAAATCGGAGAACTTAGCCTTCGCGAACGGGCACTTGCTGAAAACATCTGTCTGACGATACTTCACCAAATCGCCGATCGCGTGCCCGAAATGACACGACCTCCGGCAAGCCTGCAATCTATCAAAGACTCGCTCTCGGATATTTACTATGGCAATTTCAGCGTTTTCCAATCGCTGCCTGACGCATGGGCCATCCAACAGGTTTTCCCCGTGATGCCCCTGCAACGTCTCGACGAGGAACCAACTCGAAACGCCATCATTGGAGATTTAACTTGCGATTGTGACGGTCAACTCAACCAATTTGTAGGAACTAAATCCAACACCAACACACTTAGATTACACCCAATCGCCGAAGGTGAAGAATATTGTCTTGGTGTATTTTTGGTGGGAGCCTATCAGGAAACACTAGGTGATCTTCACAATTTATTTGGCGACACTCATGTCGTGAGCGTCAGAGTTACCAGCGAAGGGAAATTGGAGTTTGTCCACGAGCTCGAAGGCGACAGTATTAGAGATGTGTTGAGCTACGTAGAATACCAAACGGAAGAACTATTTTCTCAATTTGAAAAACGCACCGACACCGCGTTAAGTAACGGGAAAATCAGTGTTGACCAACGGAGTGAAATCTTAAATCTATTTAGCGAGAGCCTGCGCGGATATACTTATTTTGAACACTAAAATTTCCTGCCTTATCGCAACTGAAATTACAACTGAATAATAGAGGAATCATGGGTACTCGTTTCATCTTAAGCCTGACGATCTTGGTTGGTTTGATTTCCACCGTCAATTCTCAGACATTGCTTGTCGAAGCGGAGAGTTTTTCTGATCTAGGAGGTTGGAAACTCGACACTCAGTTCATTCACGAAATGGGCTCTCCCTACCTGCTTGCACACGGTCTGGGAAAATCAGTAGCAGACGCGAAAACGACAATTGATTTTCCTGCCACTGGACGCTACACCGTCTGGGTCCGCACGAAAGATTGGGTAGCCCGTTGGAAGGCACCAGGCCAACCTGGAAAATTTGAATTGCACATCAATGGTGTGCCGCTGGAGCAACCGTTCGGAGTGAAAGGGGAAGACTGGCTCTGGCAAAATGGTGGAACGATACAAATTAATCAAAAGCAGAACGAATTAGCGCTACATGACTTGACCGGCTTTGACGGTCGTTGCGATGCAATCGCATTCTCACTCGATCCAGACTGGACGCCTCCGGCAACTACCGAAGTGATGCCCCCATGGCGCCGGAAATTATCAAACGTCCCTGAACAACCAATCGATCAAAGTGGCTATGATTTAGTAGTAATCGGGGGTGGCTATGCCGGAGTCGCGGCCTCTTTGTCAGCCGCCAGGATGGGCTGCAACGTAGCCTTAGTTCAAAACCGAAACGTCTTAGGCGGTAACGGATCAAGCGAAGTACGGGTCTGGGCGAAGGGAAATATTCGCCGAGGACGCTACCCAAGAATTGGTGAAATCGTCAACGAGTTTTCAGATCAAGCGACCAAATCTCCCGGCACTTACGAAGAATTTGAGGATGACAAAAAAGAAACATTAGTCCGTGCCGAAAAGAACATCGATCTGTTCCTTAATCATCATGCCTACGAAGTTGAACTGTCGTCTGAAAATTCGATAAAATCCATCCTTGCCTTTAACACGCGTTCCAATGCAATCAGGCGTTTTTCAGGTACTCAATTTGTAGATTGCACCGGCCACGGGACGATCGGCACTCTCGCCGGGGCAAAGAACGACATGACTCCCGAGGGCCGGATGGGAATGAGCAACATGTGGCGTTGGGAACAGGACTCCCAACCAACTGATTTCCCACTAACTCCCTGGGCACTGGATCTGACCATGAAAGATTTTCCGTACCCCCGCGACTTTCACGGCCAGTGGTTTTGGGAAAGCGGATTCGACAAAGATCCCTTGGAAGATGCTGAAGGAATCCGTGACTGGAATCTCAGAGCAGTTTACGGTGCGTTCAACGCCATGAAGAATAAGGATGGAGCTGAGCAACATCCGAATGCATCCTTGACGTGGGTCGCTTTTATTGGAGGGCCGCGTGAATCGAGAAGACTACTTGGTGACGTCGTGCTGACAGAAGCCGATATCGTCGGCAAACGAGACTTTCCCGACGGAGTTGTACCGAGTACTTGGTCAATCGATCTCCATTATCCAAAAGAACAATACGCCAAGAAATATCCTGAAAATCCTTTCATATCCAAAGCGGTTCATGGGAAAGGAGTCGACAGAAGTTATGGCTACCCCGTCCCATACCGCTGCTTTTACTCCGCCAATATCGACAATCTTTTCATGGCAGGGCGATGCATCAGCGTTACCCACGAAGCGTTAGGAACAGTACGTGTTATGAAGACGTGCGGAATGATGGGAGAGGTTGTTGGAAAAGCCGCTTCCCTCTGTGCCGTTCACCAATGCTCTCCCCGAGAGGTCTACCAAAAATACCTACCAGAATTAAAAGGCCTGCTCCAACTTCCCGGAGGTTCACGCCGCCTCAGCATTGGAGGAAAATTGACAATTCCCGATGTGCCAATCGCGAAGCAACCCAAGCCTGCGGTCGTCAACCAAGGGATCTCGCCAAAAAAGATCACAGGGACCGTAATCGACGATGTTTCGACAACGCGAACTGGAATATGGAACACGGGGACGGGTTTAAAAGGATTTATTGGAAAACACTATGTTTACGCCGGCGCGAATACTGACGCTTCGATTCGATTTGCCTGGGAACCGGAGAAAAACGCACGATGCGAAATCAGACTCGCCTATAGGCACCATCAGAACCGAACCCAAAAGGCACGGATCACCATTGAACAGGGAAAAGAATCGAAGACGATTTATTTAGACCTAACCAAAGCACCAACACTCCAACACGGGTTTGTATCTCTCGGAGAATTTGACCTCAAACAAGGTCAACCTACGGCAATTACCATGTCGCATGGAAATTCGATTGGCAACCTTTGCGCTGATGCAGTTCAAATCTTGCCGGCTAAATAAACTGAATCACTCATATTTTGGTTTAAGCATTTACTGTTAAGCATCTACTTATTGAGAGCTTTTCGGTAATCGCCGGGAGTCATATTTAACTCCCTTTTAAAAACAACATGTAAATACTCTGGATGCTCAAATCCGCAGCTCACTGCAATTTGCTCGATCGACATATCCGTCTTTGCCAACAGACTGCGAACCTGTTTCAGTTGGCAATTCCTAATTTCCTGTTGGGGAGAGTGGCCAAGGAGTTTTCGCATGCGGCGTTCGAGGGAACTCCGAGATAATTTCGTATGCTCAAGTACTTGTTTGACCGAAATACCAAAACAAGCATTGGTCCTTAAGAAGCTTAGAGCATTCGCCAAATCGGGATCTTCAATGGCATAAACGCTCGAAGACTGTCGAAGCCTCACATCCAAGGGATCAAAGCACTGCAACCGCGGTGTTACTTTTTCTCCGGCCATCAATTTTGCCAAACGCTCTGCTGCAGAAAAACCAATTTGCTCGGAATTAGGCATAACGCTTGAAAGCGGCGGTTCACATAAATTGCAAATCACCTCGTTATTATCGACTCCCAAAACGGCGACCTGTTCCGGTACAGCAATTTCTGCCAGCAGGCAGCAATCCAGAATGTTCTTCCCTGCAATATCGTTACTTGCCATAACGCCCACCGGTTTTGGCAATCCTTTCAACCAACTCGTTATTCGCTTACGCTCGTATGCCAATGAAAGTTTGCGAGGTTGTTCCAGTTCACGATTAGACAAACTGTGCCATTTAGATTTAAAAATGGAACACTCATGCCGTTTCTGTTTTAGTTCGCCGACAAACGACTCCTCTCGTCGACGCGACCAGGCTTCTTGATCAAATCCAAAAAATCCAAAACTCCGAAACCCTCGCTCCATAAAATGCCTCGCTCCCAAACGACCGATCGCGTGATCATCAGAACGCAAACTAGCGAACTCGCTTTTTTCATCACGGCGATCATTTAGATCGACAAACGGAATTTTTCTCGAACGCACCATTTGAGCAATTTCTGGATTCGTCGAGCGACAAATAATTCCATCGCCATTCCAATCAATCAGCCATTCAGGCGGTCCGCCTCGCAAATCCTGTTCCTCAAGAAAAACAGACCAATCACTCTGAGTTTTTTTAAACCGCACGATTCCGTCAAGCAGATTGCGTCCGTAATTACTTGAAGTTTCTACAATTAAGGCAACGGAATAACGTCTTCGCATATTCACAACCAGAATTTAGCAATCAAAATTAAAGGCATGGAATCCAACAACGGTCATGGATTAGAATGGGCAACGCCGTGTTTCATCTCTAAACTCTAACACATGGCTCTCAGTCTCCAAACCAATAAAGGAATCTCGCATGCGTCCAATGGCATTCGCTTTCATCTTAGTTGTTGCACTTAGCTCTTTTGGGCGCCCTTCAAGTGCTCTGAGGGGGGAGGATTCCGCAGCAACCGATGAACGACCTAACATCGTCATCATCCTCGTGGACGATATGGGATTCTCTGATATCGGGTGTTACGGCGGTGAAATTGAAACACCCAATGTTGATCGCCTAGCCAGTGAAGGCCTGCGATTTACACAATTCTACAATTCCGGTCGCTGCTGCCCTACGCGGGCAAGTTTAATGACGGGACTGCATCCGCACCAAACGGGAATTGGGCACATGACCGCTCCGCCCAATCAGCCTCTCGGATTTACCGGTCCCTATCAGGGATATTTGAACGACAATTGCGCCACAATTGCTCAGGTATTACGAAGTGCTGGTTACCACACTCTCATGACTGGAAAATGGCACTTAGGCGCTAACGACAAAAAAACTTGGCCAAGCCAAAGAGGTTTCGAGCATTTTTATGGGGGGTTATCCGGGGCATTTAACTATCTGAAACCTGGCGACGGACGGACGATGTCTCGTGATAACCAACCCGTTGAGACCGATGAAAACTTTTACAGCACCGACACTTTTACCGATGAAGCCTGTCAGTATATCTCGCAAGTGACCCACGAAGACGATCGGCCTTTTTTCCTTTACCTTGCCTACAACGCCCCACACTGGCCATTGCAACCCAAGCGAAAGGACTTCGAAAAATACAAAGGTAAGTATCGAGACGGCTGGGAGGCGCTCATGAAAACCCGTTTGCAAAAGCAAAAGGACTTGGGTTTATTTCCAGAAAACCTGACTCCTGCACCACACGTCGGACCAAAATGGGATTCGCTCTCCAAAGAAAAACAGGATGAGCTCGACACAATTCAAGCAGCCTATGCAGGTTGCATTGATTCCATTGATCAAAATATCGGGAAGCTTACACGCCATCTCAAAGATTGTGGCGTTTCAGACAATACACTTATCTTTTTCCTCTCAGATAATGGAGCCTGCCAGGAAGGTGGGATCCTGGGCCGCTACCAGACAGGCTGGGAGAAAAACTCGCCTCTAGAAACCGTTGACGGAATTCGCCAGGGACTCGCGTGGGCAAACGCTTCCAATACTCCATTCCGACTTTACAAACATTTCCTTCACGAAGGCGGAGCCTCAACGCCTATGATTGCTTTCTGGCCAAAAGGAATCGCATCAGATAGGCACGGCCAGTTTGTTCGACAATTCGGGTATCTGCCCGATTTCATGGCAACCTGCGTTGAACTTGCTGGAGCAACCTATCCTGAAGACCTTCCTCCTTGCGTTGGCAATTCGTTAGTTTCCGTGTTGCAAGGCAACGATTCCCCAATTCATCAAGAACCCGTTTACTGGGAACATGAAGGAAATGCAGCGGTGCGGTGGGGCAACTGGAAACTCGTTCGCGAGTATCAAAAACCTTGGGAGCTATACGATCTTTCAAAAGATCGAACCGAGATGAATAATCTCGCCAAATCAAACCCTCGAAAACAGCAGGAAATGGTTGCCATGTGGAAAGGCTGGGCAGATAAAACTGGCGTCGCTTATCCGGAGCGGTTCAACATGTATCAGTTCCTCAATCAAAAAAAGAAAAACAAGCAATCCCCTCAAAGCAAGCAACGAAAAGAGCCTGCTAAGAACTGAACCCCAATTCAATCGAAGATTATTTTTTCTTCTTAGACCGAGTCACGGGCGCAGGATAACTCGCCAAAATAGCTTTTAATTCGCTCAAAACCTCGGGATGTTTGTCTGCGAGGTTTTCTTTTTCCAGCGGGTCATTTTGATAATCGTACAGTTCGTAATCGACCCCACCGCCGGTTCCATTGTGCTTCGCCCATTCTACCAATCGATAACGCTCCGTCCGAATCGCCCGACCGAGTTTACGTTTGGGATAAGCGTGATAAGCGTGACCGCGCACGCGTTGATCTGGATCACTTAATACGGTCGCTAACGAAACTCCATCCAGCCGCTGAGGAACTTTAGGTTTAGGCAATCCAGCTAACGCACAAAGAGTTGGGTAGATATCGACCGATTCAGCCAATTGACGAGTTCGACTCTCTGCGAGAATACCTGGCCCGGAAAACATGATGGGAATTCGATTCGCTTGTTCGTAATTTGTATGCTTTGTCCAGATTCCTAGATCTCCCAAATGAAATCCGTGATCTCCCCAAAGAACAACAATCGTATTTTCCGCCAAATCTAATCGATCCAGCGCTGAAATCACTTTTCCAATTTGAGCGTCGACATAACTCACGCTTGCATAATAGCCATGAACCAACTCTCGCTTGATGGAATCAGGCATCTCGCGGTCAACAGGCACGGGTTTGTAGTTATTGATTTCTCCACCCCGCTTGTGTGCAGCTTCAGGAGAACCTTCGGGGAACTTTTCGTATCTGGGCATCGGTAATTTTTTTGGGTCATGCAGGTCCCAATATTTCTTCGGAGCGCTAAAAGGCAGATGCGGCCTCGCAAACCCGGCCGCAATAAAAAACGGTTGCTTCTCAGAAATAAGTCGTTCTTTCGCGCGTTCCAGCCTTAGAATTGTCTCGGCAGCAACTCGGCCATCTGCATATCCGTCATCGCTTGCCTCGGGTGCTTCGAACGCGGCACCGCGCGGCAAATCTCGAATATTCCCAAGTTGCTGATTTGTAAAATAGGCCTCCTCTCTCGTTAATTGACCACCATCCGTGCTGGCTGGATCCAAATACTCAATTACCTTTTCATGAAAATGTTCAACCTCAAATGACTCCGGATCGCCAAGATTGCCATGGCCAATATGAAAAATTTTTCCAAGTGACTCAGTCCGATAACCGTGCCGTGAAAAATACTGAGGAATCGTAACCGCATCCGGTACTACCTGCCGCAACTGGCTTCCTAAGCCATAAAGACCAGTCGTTGTTGAGTGCGATCCAAGCATTAAGGAAAATCGAGACGGAGCGCACACCGCTTGATTGCAATAAGCTAACTCAAACCTCATCCCTCTTCTTGCCAACGCATCGAGATGAGGTGTCTTGGCGTGAGAATCGCCATAACATCCTAGTGCTGGTTTCAAATCGTCGACGAGAATCATCAAAACGTTAGGCTTTTGTTTTTTTGAGGGTGCCGCGATTTCTTCCGAGACGACTGTCTCCAATGAGAAATCAGAGAGCAACACCCCACCAATGAAAAAACTTACGAACAACATCGTGGAGGATCGAGGACTTAATTTCATTTCAAAACACCCATTTAATAATTTTGAGTCAACCATTCTTCGAGCAATCCTAATTAGAAATCAGCCAACTGCACGAACAAACCTCTCACTGTCTGCAATCTATTGCCCATCCAAATCAACCGACACTGCGCCGTTTCTTGCTTCTGCATCGAGCTTCCCATTTTTCGATTTTGAAAACAAAAACAGCATCGCGGGCAGCATCAGCACATCAGCCAAAAGTGCAATCACTAAGAGAGTCGAGATTGCCCATGCAAATCGCGACACCACCAACATGTCACTAAAATAATAAACTAACAACCCCGCGGAACCAATCAAAGTTGTGTGCAACATTGCTGGACCACATTGCGCGATGGTATGCATGATTGGATCAACAACATTGCCAAGTTGGCCATTGAAATCACGGAACCGAATCAAGAAGTGTGTTGTATCATCCACAGCAATCCCCAACGCAACACAGGCTGTCATCGCAATTGCCAAATCAACGGGAATCCCAACCCAGCCTAGCCCTCCAAACACCAACAAGGTTGGGAACACATTGGGAAGCATCGCAATCAAACCTAGTGGCACTGATCGTAAAACTAAGATCAGAATGGGAGTAATGATGACAAATGCTAACAGGAAATTCTGAAACAAATCAGCCAAGAGACTTATTTGTGCGTGTTGAAACAAATGCGTTTTTCCGGTGTAAATCAACTCTGGTCGAACATCGGTTTCGGAAAGACGCTCCTTATCAACATCTGATCCAAACCTGTTTCCGCCGGCCAACAAAGCGCTATCCGATGAAGCAACCACTTGCTCTGCGGTCGCTTCGACTTCGGTCATCAAGCGATCGAAATTTGCTTTTTGGACGAATGGGAAACGCAAACTGATTCGCCAGGTTTCCGAAGCTTCATCCACATGCAACAAATTCCCATTAGCAAGGTTCTCCCGCTCCCGTCGAAGAATGCTGCGATAGGCGGAGCGTTTGAACATACTACGGGCTGTTTTTTTAGATGGCTCTTTTGGAAGAAAATTAATTAACGAATAAATAACGTGCACATCATCGAGCTGGGCAATCTTCGACTGAATTTGCTTGACGAGCGAAACTCTATCCGGAAACGAATCCGCAGTTGGTTGATCAAATACAACCAACAATTCTGTTTGGTCCAATGGCCCTAACTGGTTCTCCAAATTTCCAATGGAAACAAGGATTTCTGATTCAGGGCGGAATAATTTCTCTACCTCAACTTCTGCTTTCAACCGGGTCAAACCAAGAAGGCCGGCCAATACTACCAGCGAAAAAGCAAATGCTACTCCCATTCGCTGACGCTGAACCCAAACCATGAGCGATGTCCAAAAGGAAGCGGTATCGTTGCGGGCAGCAAGTGCGTGCAGTCCCTTCGTTCCAAATCTCGCAAGCAGGCAGGGAACTAAAATCAGTTGGAACAACATCGCGAAACCGACTCCAGTTGCACAGAACAACCCAAAGTTTCTGATCGCCGGGAAATCGCTACGCATCAACGACAACATCCCCACGGCTGTCGTCGCCGCCGACACGACACAAGGCCGCCACCCAATGGATAATAATTTCCGAGCATCTCCAATCGCTTCTAGTCCATATCGAATTAGATGAATACTGCCCGATGTTGCCAACACAAACACCAGCGCGGGGATGATCGACATCAAACCGCCATATTTTGTATTGCAAATTGGAATAAACGCGATACTTGTCGCTGCCGCTCCCACCGCCGCTATAAAAACGATCAGTGTTAACATTCCATTTCGCAAACAAAACAAAGAGATTAACGTCGATAAAATGATCGACGGCAGCAAGAGATAGCGAAAAGAGTTTTTCAATTGACCATCAATGAAAGTCGCAATATAGGGATACCCTCCCATCACAACCTGCTCCCGATTCAGTTCAGGATCTGCATCGATTGCCGCCCATACCAACTTCATCGAAGCAGTACGATCAGCCGTTCCAAGGTCCGACAGCTCGATCAACGCACATGTTAAATCCGGGTCGTTAGCACCAAAAAAGACCCCTCTCAACCGGCCAAGAATTTCCCTTGTCGAAAAATCTGAATCTTTTGCAAGACGTTCAAAGATCTCAGTCCCATTGGTTACCTTCTGCAACAACCGGGTAGAATCCTGACTCCGCAAATATTTGGTAAACCGGCCAAGTCGTTCGTCCCCAAGACGGCAATCCTCCCACGTCACAATCAGGAAATCATCTGATCCAAATTTGGATTCGAAAAAATCATAATCCGCTCTCGCTTCGGATTGGTCAGGAAGCCATTGCAGAACGTCTTCGGTATTCGATTGAATTCGCGAAAAACCGAAGCAGCAAAATACGATACAGACGACTGCAAAGCTCACTCCTAGATAATCGATTCGATTCAAAGCCTGGCCTTTTTCACGGTATTTCAGTTTACGCTCCAAACGTCCGCTTGGTCATCTGTGACCCTAATTGTAGGCGATTAGCCGAAGATCGGTTAGACTTTTGGGAGTTTTTAAAAATTCTGGAGTATCTATGAAATCGGATCTTTTTGCCAAAACGTGGGTCGCAGTTCGCATTGCCAGCTTAAGCCTTGCTTTTGCCATTTTTTCAATCAGCTCAGAGACCGTTGGGCAAACTCAATTGGAGCTGCCAAATGTGATTATCATGATGGCCGATGACATGGGTTTAGGGGACACCAGCGCCTATCAAGACTGGACGGGCAATCCAGACCCAGCCCAAGTGAAAACGCCCTCGATGGTGCAGTTGGCAAAACGGGGCATTCGCTTCACTGACGCACACTCACCCTCGTCGCGATGCACCGCGACCCGGCAGGCACTTCTGACGGGGCGATACACTTGGCGAACACGTTTAAAATTTAGCGTTCTATGGGGTCCTCAAGGGGACCCGCTGATTGAACCGGGCCGTATGACGCTTGCGAGCATGTTACAAAATAACGGATACAAAACCGGCATGTCAGGCAAATGGCACTGTGGACTAACCTACCGCAACGCGGACGGCGCTCCAGAATCAAATTACCAAAACGTCGACCTGTCTCGGGGAATTGCAGATGGACCACTGAATCATGGGTTTGACTTCTTTCATGGAACGTCGCGCAGTCATCCGACGTCAAAAGATCAGGGATGGCTCGCGGGAAGCCAAATTCCCGCAGCCGAAGGTGGGCTCCAGGTCGACCAGACTCAGTACATTTTGAACCAAACGGGTCCCACTAATTTCAAAATGGCTAAGAAGTTTCTCAATAATCATCTAAGTAACCGCGAAACCTCTAAAAAACCATTTTTCCTGTATTACGCCTGCCACTCCAATCACACATCACATGATCCCTGCAAGCAAATTGAGGGTCGGCAAGTCAAAGGAAAAAGTTATCCGGGTGGTAAACGTAGTGATTTCATTTATGAAAACGATGTCGTCCTTGGTTTGCTCATTGAATATCTTCAACAACACGATGATCCCAGACGCTCAGGGCATGAATTGATCGACAACACTCTGCTCATTTTCACTAGCGATAACGGGGCCGAATCAAGAAAGAAAACAGCGACCGGGCCAGTCCGCAGCAACAAAGGTTCTATCTATGAAGGTGGACATCGCGTCCCTTTCATCGCCTCCTGGCCTCTGGGAGGAATTGGAAATGGTAACCCCAATAATGCAGGACAAACTTCTTCTTTTCCGATCTGTCATGTGGATCTATTAGCCACGCTTGCCGAAATCGCAGGAACCTCGATCACTGCCAATAACGGCGAAGATAGTTTCAGTATCCTCTCCGCATTAAAAGGTAACCCACCGTCCATTCGAACTGCAATCATTCACAATGATCACAACGAAGGAGCTCGCCTGGCTGGTAAAAAACCAAAAGACCCTGAGGCCGCTTGGATTGCGATTCGGTTCGACAATCCAGTTGTAAAAGGAAAACGATTTCCCGGCCAATGGAAATTACTTGCAGACCACCAACTTCTTATCAATGGAAAAATGAATCCTCGCGAGTTATACGAACTCTCAACAGACTTGAAAGAACAAACCAATCGATTGAACGAACCTGCGCTGAAACCATTGGTTAATGAACTAGCACAGCGTTTGCAAACCATCCACGATTCCGGTCGAATTCAGTAGTGAAATGACCGGACTGACGTAAGACGATATCCTCAAAACGTAACTAAGAACGAGGGATAACCGCAATTTGCTGTCGAAATTGACTGGGAGTTCGTCCCGTCTCTCTTTTGTAAACGGCGGCAAGATACTCTGCATGTGCGTAACCACATAGCTCAGCAATTTCATGGATTGTCAAATCGGTTTCACGTAGCAGTTGCTCAATCCGATTAATGCGGACACGCTGAATCTCTTGGTGAGGCGTTCGCTCAATCGCCTTCTTAAATCGAATCTCAAGTACACGGCGGGACATCGGAGTAACTCGAAGGACATCCGCAACACGAATATTTTGATTGGCATGCTCACGAATATATTTCAATGCGACTGCAACTTCCCGATCCTCGATCGCCAACACATCCGTCGACTCTCGAGTTTCAATTCCTAGCGGCTTCGTAATCAATGGTTTTGTCGAAACTGTTTGGCCAGACATCATTCGATCAAGTAGCTCCGCTGCTTCAAATCCGGTCCTTCGAGTATCCGGAATAATACTGGACAAAGGGGGGCTGGCGAACTCACACTGCAAACGATCATTATCAACGCCCAGCACTGCAATTTCTTCGGGTACCGCAAAATTTAATTCCCGGCAAACATCAAGCACTTGCTGAGCTTTGTAATCATAACATCCCATGATTGCTACGGGCCGAGGTAGATACCTTAACCAGTTCTCAATACGGCGCTTCTCTCGATCGAGAGTAAATCTTGGATCGTACCGGGAAATCGCCTGATAGGTGTAGAGCTTTAATCCTTTGCGATTTACGATTTCTGAAAACCGTTTGCAACGAGAATCGGACCAACGAAATGCTGGATCCCCACAATACGCGAGATGCTTAAAACCCCGTTCTATAAAATGTTCGACCGCTAAACTCGCAATCGCCTGATCGTCAGTATCAGCCCAGGGAATTTGAGTGACGTGGCGAGCAGCACTTAAGTCGACAACGGGGAGGCCAATTTTCTTAATCGCCTTAGCAATATTGTCGGTTTCAATTCGAGCAATAATGCCATCACCACTCCATTGGCGCAACCAAGTCGGAGGATCTGCACCGCGCTCCTGCTCAGCAATGAACATTGACCAATTCGCATGCTGCTTGTTGTACGCAATGACACCCTCTAACAGGCCGCGAGAATAGGCATTGGAAGTTTCCACTAAGAGGGCGACTGAACGTCGATGCTGCATATCAAAATCGATTCAAACTTGAGCCAAGCCATCCCCGGAAACAATAAACGCGGGCTTCCTCGGCTTAAATCCAAACAAACCCCAGTCCATGCGGTGAAATATCTATGATATTTTACGCATCCTCTACTGGCAAATGGTTTTTATTGAGAAATAATGAACGCAAAACCTACCACATCGAGGGCTACTATGACCACTACGAACGCATTTCCCGAAATTAATAAGATTCAATACGAAGGGCCAGGCTCCGATAACCCACTTGCCTTCCGGTGGTACAACCCGGACGAAATCGTCGAAGGCAAGACGATGAAAGAGCATCTTCGTTTTACCGTTTGCTACTGGCACACCTTTCGCGGCACGGGCGCCGATCCATTTGGCAGCGGCACGATGGTTCGCCCCTGGGATGACGGTAGTAACTCGGTAGAGAACGCCTGCAACCGCGCTCGCGTTGCTTTTGAGTTTTTTGAGAAACTCGATGTGCCCTTCTACGCATTCCACGATCGTGACGTAGCCCCCGAAGGTGACTCACTTCGTGAATCCAACGCGAATTTCGACGCGGTTGCTGATGTCCTCGAGGCTGAACAAAATCGAAGCGGTGTTAAATTATTGTGGGGTACCGCCAATATGTTTTCGCACCCTCGGTTTATGCATGGTGCGGCTACGACTTGTAATTTAGATGTTTACACCTACGCCGCAGCTCAAGTCAAAAAAGCGATGGAAGTCACCCATCGACTCGGCGGGGAGAATTATGTTTTCTGGGGTGGACGAGAAGGTTATCAAAGTATTTATAACACTGACATGAAACGGGAGCTTGACCACCTCGGTCAATTCTTCCATATGGCAGTCGACTACGCAAAAGAAATTGGGTTTACAGGCCAATTTTTAATCGAACCCAAACCAAAAGAGCCAACAAAGCACCAATACGATTCTGATGCAGCAGCCTGTCTTAACTTCTTACGTGCCTACGATCTCATGGACCACTTCAAATTAAATATCGAAACCAACCACGCGACACTCGCTGGGCACTCTATGATGCACGAGCTTGAGTACGCGGGAATGCAGGGCTCCCTTGGATCCATTGATGCCAACACGGGCGATTTACTTCTTGGCTGGGATACCGATCAATTCCCGACTGATTATTACTTGACCACGCAAACCATGCTGGTCTTACTAAAATACGGTCTCGCTCCGGGCGGTGTAAACTTCGATGCTAAAGTTCGTCGTGAGAGCTTCGAACCGGTCGATCTGTTTTACGCTCACATTGGAGGAATGGATGCATTTGCTCGAGGGCTAAAGATTGCGGCTGCTATTCGCGCCGACAAAGCCATTGATTCCATTGTGACCGATCGCTACCAAAGTTGGGATTCCGAACTCGGTCAAAAAATTGAAAGTGGCCAAATTGGTCTAGCCGACTTAGAAGCTCTAATGCTTGAAAAAGGCGAAACAACAGGTAATCAGAGCGGACGTCAGGAATTACTGGAGAACATCGTAAACCGTTATCTTGATCAGGCCTAAACTAGATTTGATCTCTTGATTTTCATTATTGAAGACGATTTCAAACAACGTTCAGGGTATAAATTAAGGTGAGTGTGAATTATGTTTTCACGCTCACCTTTTTCTTTTAACGGGCTCCAGATTATGAAATTCTTCCAACTTCCAAAAAACCTAATCACCGTGGCGTCCCTCTTACTTGCGTTGGCCACCTGCCGGAAACCGTCAAGTCAACTCACCGCTCAGGAAGTCACCGCACCGCCGAACATCATTCTCGTTTTTATTGACGACATGGGCTGGGGAGATTTTTCATGCTTTGGCAATCAAGCAGTTGAAACCCAGAATATTGACCGACTGGCAAAAGAGGGAATTCGGTTCGAACAATTTTATGTTAACTCTCCAATTTGCTCTCCATCGCGAGTTGCAATTTCGACTGGACAGTACCCTGCCCGCTGGAAAATCACTTCCTACCTCGCCCATCGCGAACTTAACCAACGAAGGGGGATGGCTCAATGGCTCAATCCCGAAGCGCCAATGCTTGCGAGATTTTTACAAGAGTCTGGTTATTCGACTGGACATTTTGGAAAGTGGCACATGGGTGGCCAACGCGATGTCGGTGAGGCACCGCTAATTTCGAAATACGGATTTGATCAATCACTGACCAATTTTGAAGGTCTTGGACCAAGAATTCTCGCTTTAAAAGACGCCTACAACGGACAGAAAGTAGCAGCTCACACTCTCGGCTCTGACAAACTCGGAAATCCAGCTGAAATCGCCTATGTCGACCGATCTTTGGTTACGCAATCGTTCACCCAGGCAGCACTTCAATTTATCAAAAAATCTGAATCAGAAGAAAAACCATTTTATATAAACCTTTGGCCGGACGACGTTCACTCTCCCTTTTTTCCACCGGAAGCACGCCGGAGCGATGGTTCCAAGCGAGCTCTCTACCATGGTGTTCTTGATACGATGGATGAACAGTTAGGTGTTCTTTTTGATTACGTAAGAAACAACCCCAGTCTACAAAACAACACTTTGATTTTAGTCTGTAGTGATAACGGCCCGGAAAAAGGGGCAGGGTCAGCAGGTCCATTCCGGGGTTTTAAAACCCATCTGTTCGAAGGTGGTATTCGCAGTTCACTGATCGCCTGGGCTCCCGGATTGATTGACTCAGATAAAACAGGAACCGTTAATTCCGATTCCTGGTTTTCGGCAATGGATCTCGTGCCTTCGCTCCTATCACTTGCGAATGTCAAAACAAATACACGCTTTGACGGCCAACCGCTCGGATCGATGATTCTTGGAAACACAACTGAATCACGGAACGCTCCTCTCTTTTTTCGTCGACCACCGGATCGAGATTCTTTTTATGGCATTACCGATTGCCCTGATCTGGCCGTTCGCGATGGAGACTGGAAACTGCTATGCGAGTATGACGGAGCTCAGGCAGAATTGTATAATCTTAAACTAGACCGAGGAGAGAAAAACAATGTCGCCTCCGACCATCCGGACGTCACGCGCCGATTAACCGCCTCGGTTATTCAGTGGCACCAAACTATGCCTCAAGACGCAGGCTCAATATTCGATGCTACACCGAAAACACGCAAACCAAAAAATCGGTAAAACAAATCCCCGTCCAGGATACAGCTTCCACCAACTATAACCGAATCCAACCGCTGAGAATCCGAGCATGCAAATCACGCGAGGAAGCCAAGTTCAATTCATTCCGGCATCCCATGAAAACCCTGACGATCCTGGCGTTCTAAAACGCGTGCTCGCTACCAAGAAAGATTTGTTCCATGGCCAGGTGATGATGGTTAACTGGTCGTTGTTACCCGATGGTAAATCGTTTGAACCTCATTACCATGAGGACATGCAGGAAGTCTTTGTGGTCTTAAACGGTACGGTCACAATGACGGTGGACGATCAAGCCCATGAACTTAGTCGCGGAGACGCGATCTTGATTGATCCACACGAAATCCATCGCATGAGCAATCACTGCGGCGAAGCAGTTGAGTACATTGTGTTCGGCGTTTCAACCGAACAGGATGGAAAAACGGTTGTGGTACAGTAAACTGGTTCAAATCAAATCGCCGCTCACAATTCCACTGAGGAAGAATTAAATGATCTTGTCAAAAAACCAGACGCACTTAGTTTGCCAAATAGTTCTACTTTTAGCGGCGTGCTGCACTCTCCTCGGCGGTTGCGCCGAACCTCCTGCCTCTGAATCCAGTTCCAAAACAGGAATCATCGGTAAAAAAACTCAGGACGTTGGCGAATTCAATCCTGAGGATGGCGAGAAAATCGCCGACTTACAAGTGAAGCCCTCCGCCAACCCCTACGCGTCTGCCGGAGCCTATGGGTTTGCCGTTTCAGAAGTTTCAAAAATTGCGGTCAATCAAGCATTGCAGTTTTTCAAAGCAGAACATGGGCGAATGCCAAGAGACTACGATGAATTTATGTCTCAAATCATCAAACGGAACAACATTCAGTTGCCAGTGCTACCCGGTAACCGCCGCTATCAGTATGATCCGGTGAAATTTGAGCTCGTGGTTGTGGAAGCAGAAAAAACAAATAAATAATTTTCATTTGTGTTACGCACAAAACAACATTATTCGGATTTATTGACTGCCTGCGAAGCCCACACCAAATCTTCTTCCAGTTGGGCAATGCAATTGGAACTCCAACGGTAACACGTTAAGGCCGGATGCCTCGAAACAAGCTCTTAATTTTGAAATTTATTTGAATGCACGAAGGACGCAAACTTGTCATTTGTAAATGAACCTTTCCAAGGCATTCGACCTCTTGGCTCGACTCTTATTTGCGAAAACCAAACCCAGTTCACCGTCTGGGCTCCCAATTGCCAATCGGTCAATGTGGAGATTATTGACCGCCATGGCGAAGTCGAAAATGTTCGCGATCGCTACCCCATGGAATCGGATCAAAGTGGATTCTACAGTAAGACCATCTCTGATTGCGGTGCTGGCACGCTCTACCGCTTCCAACTCAATCACGGCATGGGACGTCCCGACCCTCGCTCAAAACATCAACCTTACGGTGTGCATGGGCCATCGGCAGTAGTTGACTCGAATCAGTTTCAATGGACGGATCAGAACTGGAACGGAATTGAGAAAAAAAACCTTGTGATTTACGAATTACACCTAGGCTCATTCACATCATCGGGGACGTACATCGCAGCGATTGAAAAACTGGATTCCTTAGTGAAACTCGGAATCACCGCTATCGAATTCCTTCCTTTAGCCCAATGCCCGGGAAACTGGAATTGGGGCTATGACGGGGTAAATTACTTTGCCCCAAGTAACAACTTCGGGACACCTGATGAACTGAAATCCCTTGTCAACGCTTGCCACAATCGCGGCCTAGCTGTGATCAATGACGTGGTCTACAACCACGTCGGTCCCGAAGGTAACTATTTAGCGGAATTCGCACCGTACCGCTCCCCAAAATTTAATACTCCGTGGGGAGACGCACTGAATTTTGAACAAGAGGAAGTACGTCAATTTGTGCTCGACAACGTCTCTTATTGGATCGATGAATTCCATTTCGATGGCCTTCGCCTCGATGCCGTGCATTACATGTTTGACGATTGCGAAGATCACATCCTGAGCGATATCCGGGATTCTTTTCGAAAGACCGAATCTGCGCGAGGCCGTCGAACCCACCTCATCGGCGAATCAAATATCTTCGATGCAGATTTAATTAAACCACTGGCCAATGGTGATCCCAACTACGACGCGATCTGGTCCGATTGCCTGATGCACTCAATCTATAAACACGGGAACCCTGCCATTCGCCTTACCGATCGTCACTACCAAGAAAATGACATCGCCGAAGCGATTGAGCACGCTTATGTCTTCAGCACTCCCGAGGCGATGCGTGTCACAGAATCCGTTCGAAAAAAACAAAACCCGTCAGGCAGTCGCAGCCACCTCGAGTCGCTGATCACCTCGCTACAAACGCACGATAGTGTCGGAAACCACCCGCATGGCAAAAGGCTCCATCAGCTAACCTCACTTCAATACCAGCGATCCGCTGCCGGGTTGATCCTTCTTTATCCATCGATTCCGATGATCTTTATGGGAGAAGAGTGGTCCACCAAAGCACCGTTTCCATTCTTCGCAGATTTTGAAGATCCGCGCTTGCGAAAATTAGTCGATCAAGGGCGCCGAAATGAATATCCGCACCACAACTGGGACGGTTCTCCCCTGCCCTCCGACCCAACTGCCTTTACCTGCACAAAATCTCAACCCAATGACCTCAGTCCCGAGACGCATCGCTGGTATCAGCAATTATTGTCACTGAGAAAACAACTGATCGTGGATGATGTTTTAAGCGCACGAAATTTTTCGACTTACTCGGATTTGGAGACCTCCGTTTTTAAGCTGATCTACAAAACCACTGAAGGTTCATTGCATGTTTGCTCCCGGTTAGCGGGCCTGCAAGCCACTCCACTCTCCCTGGGAACTTTAGACGCCGGAGAGATCTTATTCGACTCAAACTACGAATCGAGTAAACCAAATGAAATCAGTGGCTCGCAGTGTTTAATCTGGATGTCAAAAAAATAGTTTATCCAATAACTCAATCACTGGTCACAAGAGCTCAAGAACGCTAATTCCAACTACTCATCAGCAACACAAAGACGTCACTGTAAGTCATCTCCGGAACGGCCATTGTAGACTGGTTCATTACTGTCTCGAAACCGCTGGAACACGACTTCCGCCTCTTCAGCCAGTACGTTTTCGATGACTTCTATCCCACGCGATTCCAATTCCTGCTGCCAATTGGGATGCACTGCACCTTCGTCAAATCCGGTCAATGACTCGATCCTTTCGCCCGATGCACCAATCACCAGACTTCGAATCCCCGACCATGGCAGAGCACCACAACACATCGCACAAGGCCTGCCATTAACGACAATTTGATATTCGGGCATTCCCGGACCACCCAAATCAAACGTCGAGAGTGCCTTTTGGGAAAACGAAATAGCAACAATTTCCGCGTGGGCGGAAGAATTATTGGAAGGCACCACTCGGTTAACTCCAATCCCTACCACTTCCCCGAGTTCTTCTCAAAAATACCGGCAGCAAAAGGGCCGCCGGTATTTTTATCCGAATTGATTTCGGCAAATCGGATCACCGCCCACTTTCGCTGCTCGTAGTCGGGAATGAATTTCGGTAATAACTGATTTTCTTCGACAGCCCATGGCGGTAGCGAAACCTCAAAACTCATCATGCCGATTCATACCTTTGGACTATAAATCGTAAACTTAGCTCAAGCTCGACAGTGCCTGGTTGAGAGTCGAACTGGGACACATCGCCACCGAAGCTGCCGTTGGATTCGGAAAATAATACCCACCAATATCCACCGCTTGGCCTTGAACCGAATTCAGCTCTTCAACAATGGCCGACTCATTTTCCAAAAGTAACTTCGCAAAAGGGGTAAACTTCTCTTGTAGCTCGGCGTCGTCCGTTTGTTTAGCCAGCGCCTCGGCCCAGTAAAGAGCCAGATAAAAATGGCTTCCACGATTATCAATTTCGTTTACTTTTCTAGACGGCGACCTTCCCTCATGAAGAAGTCTTTCCGTAGCTTGATCCAGTGCATTGGCAAGACAGCATGCTCGTTGATTCCCCTGAGTAGCCGCGAGATGCTCTAAAGAAACTGCTAACGCAAGGAACTCACCAAGCGAATCCCAACGCAAGTGATTTTCAGCATTGAATTGCTGGACGTGCTTTGGCGCCGAACCGCCGGCCCCCGTTTCAAACAATCCTCCACCGTTCATCAGTGGAACAATTGATAACATTTTGGCACTGGTACCTAATTCAAGAATTGGAAATAGATCCGTCAAGTAATCTCGCAATACATTTCCCGTCACTGAGATCGTATTCTCACCTGCATGGCATCGCTTCAATGTATAGCGAGTCGCTTCCACTGGAGACATAATGTGAATTTTCAGACCCTCCGTATCATGGTCGGCAAGGTAAGTGTTAACCTTACTGATCAACTGCGAATCGTGGGCGCGATCGGCATCCAACCAAAACACTGCAGGCCAACCCGTCGCTCGGGCACGCGAAACAGCCAGTTTAACCCAGTCCTGAATTGGCGCATCTTTGACTTGGCACATTCGCCAAATATCCCCTGCCTCGACAGTGTGTTCTAAGACAACATCTCCTGCCTCAGTCAAAACGCGAACCGAACCCGCCTCTCCAATTTCAAATGTCTTGTCATGGGAACCGTATTCCTCCGCCTTTTGTGCCATTAACCCGACGTTGGGAACCGTCCCCATCGTCGTTGGATCAAAAGCACCATTTTGCTTACAGAATTCGATCGTCTCCGAATACAGTCCTGCGTAACTACTATCTGGAATAATTGCTTTTGTATCCTGCAACTGACCGTCTGCATTCCACATCTGTCCAGAACTGCGAATCATTGCAGGCATCGAGGCATCGATGATAACATCACTCGGAACATGTAAATTCGTGATCCCGAGATCTGAATTGACCATCGCTAAATCGGGACCATTTTTATAGGCCAAGGTGATATCCGACTCGATCTCTTCGCGTTTTTCGTCAGAGAGAGATTTAATTTCAGCGAGCAGATTTCCAACACCGTTGTTTACATTCACGCCGCACTCACTAAGGGCGTCCTGGTGCTTTTCAAAAACATCCCGAAAGAAAACTTTGACGGCATGCCCAAAAATCAATGGATCGGACACTTTCATCATGGTCGCCTTCATATGCAGCGATAAAAGAACACCCTGCTCTTTTGCCTGAGTAATTTCGGCCGCCAAAAAACTCTTTAGCTTCGCGACACTCATCGCCGTTGCGTCAACAATCTCACCAGCCAAAACAGGAACCGCGCTCTTTAAAACGCTAACCTTGCCATCAGCAGTGACCAACTCAATCCGCAAATCACCTGCCGATTCAATTGTTGTCGATTTTTCATTTGAGCAGAAATCACCCTCGCCCATCGTGGCAACATGTGTTTTAGAATCTGCAGTCCATGCCCCCATGGAATGCGGGTTCTTTTTAGCATACTGCTTTACAGCGTTAGGGGCTCGACGATCTGAGTTGCCCTCACGCAAAACTGGATTAACGGCGCTTCCAAGCACTTTGGCGTACCGAGCTCGCAAAGCTATATCTTCCTCCGTCTTTAGCTCATCGGGATACTCAGGAAGATGATATCCCTGGAATTGAAGTTCGGCGATGGTCTCTTTAAGTTGCGGCACAGAGGCGCTAATGTTTGGCAGTTTAATGATATTGGCATCAGGCTCTTTCACAAGCATTCCCAACTCTGCTAGGTCATCGGGAATGACTTGCTCAGCCGTCAAGTAATCCGGAAACGATGCAATCACCCGACCCGCTAATGAGATATCGCGTGTCTCTACCTCGATGCCACAAGTGTTTGCAAATGCTTGAACAATCGGAAGCAAAGATTTAGTCGCCAGTGCGGGAGCTTCGTCAGTCAACGTGTAGATGATTTTAGATTTTGACATGGATCTTCTTGGTAAGGATGTACTTCAGATATGCTCATTGTCTTTTAACCAGTCAGTTTTTCTAGTGGGGTTCCGCGACGCTCCAAGCCTTGTTTTTTCGGGCAATCCACCAAACGCTGCACTCGCTAACAGCAAGCCATCCTCTGTGAAGCCGACCGGCTCACTGAAATCGATGAAAACTCGGCCCTGAACCTTAATAAATAAATCCCCGCCCAAGTGTAAAAAAGGCATCCAACGCAAAAAATGACTGGCAGATCGCAAAGAAATTTGTTCCTATTTCCAACGCAATCGCGAATATCCGCGACTGAGGTGAGTCTCAATCGTGAACCTCTTAATCAGAATTAACGCCAAAAGCCATTCGATTTCCAAACGGACCAAAGTCAAATAAGGGTGGTCGGCGATGTTCGTCAATTAGTTTTCTCTCGCTATCAACGAGAATGAGAGAATTCGATGAAATGCTAAAGGAGGCTAATCTTCTATTAGCTCAATGCCTTCGATAGCCTACCAGGGAATCTTTCCATTACCGGTCAGGGAATCATCAGTTGTCGAGCGAACTTCGCCAAACGCCCTAAAGTTTGGAAGAAATTTGATTTGCGGAGAGGGTGAATTTATTTGTATTGCCTCCCAAGCTCGCTTAAAATCTAGCCCGTAACGTTGGTCGAAATTGGCGATTACGGGTCGTCAATAATGTTCAATTTCAATGATCTGAAGAGAATTCCAGACCACACAAAATTCGGTTTAGGATTTTATTTCAGAGCTCATCGAAACATACGTTAGCGATCAAGAAAGTCTGTGTTTTGTTTGGGGAGTGGCGGAAATGCCGCAAGGTACGATAAAGAAGTTAACGGATAAGGGTTTTGGTTTCATTGAGGGTGAGCGCGGAGATATTTTTTTCCATCACTCCTCATTAGAAGAAACAACTTACGAAAATCTTCGCGAAGGTCAGAAAGTAGAATATTCTGAAGGACAAGGGCCTAAAGGTCCTCGAGCCGAGAGTGTTCGCGTGGTCGATTAATCGAGCATCAACCGAAAAAAAATAGGATCCACGCAAGGCATTTGCTTTTCGTGGATCCTGTTTTATTTTAGCTTCAACAGGTTCCACTACGTCAAATCGGTGGAAAATTTCTGTAACCTACTTTCTTGGACGATTGCTTTCTCTGGAATCACCGCAAATAGGTCTTCTTCTGGAAATTGCTAGCCGTTTTATTGGCTTGATTCGGACACTACCATGCTGGCGCTAAATTTCAGCCATGCAGGCCGTAACTTACGCCAAATGTGCTCGCGCCCTCCCGATTTCGCTCTAGTCTTGCTTGACTAAATAAGCGATAGATAGCTCCCACCAAGCCAAATGTAGAACCTTTAGTCAAGCTCGCGATACCGATCTTCCAGTCTCCAATCGAAATGCTACTCATTCGCCAAAAGTCAATTCGACAATTATTTCTGGCCCGAATTCAATTGAATTTGCTACGCCTCCCGTGCGTTCTCGTGATCATTATTTTTCTTGCAGGTCAGGCACTCGCCCAACAGGCTTTCCCAACTGCGTCTAATTCGACAACGCAAGCTTCGAACCGGACGGCGAACTCAACCCAGGCTGATGCGGGAGAAAGAATAGATCAGCTCCTCACTCGACTTGTTCTTGAAAATATTCCGCACGAATTCGAAGACACAAAGGACTGGGGAAGACAGGTCGAGCGCTGGGACGGGGTTAAATTTCGACGGGAAGGGCTAAAAATAGAAACCGAGCGGCGAAGGAAGTCAGTCAACGATGGAACTTGGACTCGTTACTCCGTCCAACTCCGCGACCCAAAAGAAAAGTTTTCAATCCAAATTAAAAATATGAAGGAACCGATAAAGAACAAGTTCACGCTGGATGTCCATTTTATTTCCGAACTGAGTCTAAAAGCTCGTCATTCTAAATGGCTGCGGGGAGTTCAATTATTCAGCGTTAGCGCTGAGGGTTTTGCAAGTCTGCGGCTTGTCGTCTCGGTGAATCTAGAAATAAAGCCAGTTTCTATAAAATTCCCACCAGACTTCGTTGTTTCTCCTGTCGTCACCAACGCCGACATTGTCTTAGATGAATTCCGCATCGACCGCATTGGTAAAATAGGCGGTGAGGTCAGCCAGCAAATTACGAAAGCCGTTCGTTCCGAGCTCGATGATAAAATTGAAAAGAAGGAATCTAAATTAGTCCAGCGCTTAAACAAAGAAATTGACAAAAACAGAGACGACTTGCGGATCTCGATCGCAGATTCTATTCAGGCAAAATGGGTTACAAAGGCGAAAGAATTCCTGTCTCAAGCCGAGACAAAAAATGCCGTGGATTAGCCAGTCGTTCAACAGGCTTATTATCAATACAAGAAAATTAAATCGTGCTATATTAATGATTCAGAGCGTTTCTAGTGACCGGTAATTTAAAACCGATCATTAGCGACTCGGTCAAACATTCCTCAACACTAGCCTTTCAAAACACAATGAACTTTTTTTCATCGATCACACTGCTAATCACTGCCATTGCTGCACTCGGCTTGAGCATTGGATGCGGTTCAAAATCTACCCCGACTGAATCGCCAAAAGTTGCGGTAACTGACGCAGAACTTTTGAGCGTTACATTTTTTGTCGACGGCATGGTCTGAGGCGTTGCATGAACCACAGCTGTTGTACAACAGCTAAAACAACTACCGGGTGTAGTTGAAGCCACCACCGATATGCAGCAGCAGACCGCGACTGCCATTTATGATCCCAAGCTGTTTCACCCTGACCACGCAATCGAATCGATTACTGGACAATTTGAACTCTCAATCTTTGACGGCGGGTATGAATAACTTGGTTCGCCGTAAAAAACTATGTTTCTACCAGAATACTGGCTGCGTCCACGCCTGCTCTTTTTGATTTTTAAAAGAGGGATTAGGGTGCGGGCGATCAGAAGTTACAACAGCGCGAACAAAAAGTTCATTACCCTCTATCGTGTAACTTGGATTTTCACCTTCAACTGTTTTTAAGACGATACCAATGTCGTCAGAATAGACTTTTGTAGCTCGAACAGGTTTCCCCGAACTATCCAAGCGGGCTGTCGCTTCTTTATTGTAGTTCTTACGAGTGCCAATAAACTGCGTTGTAAACTTGACTCCCGGCACCGGCCTGATCTTAATGCTAAGCTGTTTTTTACCTGAGCTTTCCACAGCTTCGACCAAATCAAGCGTAACGCCGCTGGAACTGTAAAAATCACCACGGTTTAATGAATTTATCAATTCCACAGTATTCAATTCATTTGCTTTCACCATAATCCAGCCTCTACCGGTCGTCGCATCGCGATTCGCTTGATTGTGGTAGTGATGACTGTCATCGGTCGCTAAGCCATAAATAGGATCTGAATTCAACTGGTCAATTCGAATGGTATTGGCAATGTCCCACATTTTCTCAGTACCCGGTCGAGTCGCATCGCCAAGATGATTGACCGATGGATGCCCATTATAAAGTTCGAAAAAACGCTCGTTCGTCACAGCTGCCAACTCTTCAGCGGTAACCGCCCAGCCAAAGTTTGGGTGATTTAAGTGGACCATGATTGGCTCGCCATTTTTCTTCGCCTGCTCTTCAGCTGCACGCAAATTGTTATTGATTGCCTCAACGGGGGTCGCTCCACCAAGAGGTGAAATCAACGAGCTTAAATTCATCGCATTCATATGAATTGGACGCCCCTGCGCTCGATCACTAATTTCCTCCGCCTCAATCAACAAGAAACCATTCTTGGTTTCAAATTTACCTCGAAACTCATCGAGTCCTCGCAGTCGCACCTGCTTCTTTGACTCTGTTTCTTTTTTTGATTTCACTTCTCGCTGGACTACCCAATCATCGCCATAGGTAGATAAATATTTTCGCATGGCTTCTTTTCCAGCCCGTTGCTCAATGGTGGCCAGATTCATCCATCGCTCACCTTCGCTAAGAATATTGTGATCGGTCAAAGCTAGAAAATGGTAACCCGTATCTGAATACCACTTGCAGATCATTTCTGGGAAATCATTCCCATCACTCCAAAGAGAATGGGTATGGAGATTCCCCCGCCAATATTTGGAATTCGCCGATTCTTGACCGTTAACCCAATTGAAGCCGGCAAAGATATGAAGACAAACGACGCAGATCGTAATTCGCTTCAATGCCCAAATTCCCGTTAGGGGCCACGCTTTCATTGCTTTCAGTAGCGGTAAAACTTGAATCACAATTGCTCTCCAGAAATAATATTATTTCAAATTACTCATTCTCAACGATGAACACAGCACAAACCGACCCGAACACCATTCTTATCAACGCCGAACGCTACGGACTTATTAACTCCAAACCGATAGGTGCGGTCGAAGATAAGGCCAGTTAGGACCTGACGCAAGCTAATACAGACATTTCCAGTCAGTTTTCAAGTTAGGATTAAACATTCGGTTTGCTGCCATACCTCCTGCCCATAAAAATCTTAAATAACAAAAAGATCGATCTGCATATTCTTCATTTCTCAATCGCCCAAAATATCGACAAAACATCGCCTGCCATTACTATTACATCCACCTTTCTCATCTGCGATATGCTTGTCGATTGAATTCTGTTCCGTCAAAATGCAATCTTGGTCAGAACCTTGTCTCCACATAAACGGTCGCATGAAATCAAACTTAATTTTTTGTTTCACTTGTCTTGTCAGTTTCAGCTTTGCCTGTGAGGAACTAATGGCCCAGTCATCCAGTTACAAATTACCTCCACAAGCCGTCGTCGATATTATCGACGCGGCCCCGGCGCCGGGAGTTAGCTTTAGTCCGGACAGAGAGTGGATGCTGCTGGTCGACCGCGACGCCATGCCGGACATTGAGGATGTTTCGCGACGCATGCTGGCTCTGGCGGGAATGAGAATTGACCCTACATCCAACGGCCCTTTCCAAACCAGCTTCAACCGTGGCATTACCCTCGTCAAACGCGATGATTTATTAAAAAAGAATCCATCAAAAATAAGAATGGAACTTCCGGATGACGTGAAAATATCGCGGATTACCTGGTCTCATAATTCGAAGTACTTTTCCATTGCCGTTATCACTGACCAAGGGCAACAACTCTGGGTTGCCACGGTCGGCGATCCGACACCCCAATTACTATCTAATCGCCTCAACACCATCATGGCTGGCCCTCGATGGTTGCCCGACGGGAAGCACATGTTGTGTCTCTTGGTTCCGGAAGATCAAGGTGACGAACCGGCGCCGGCAAAAGTAACAGTCGGCCCAAATATTCAGGAGTCCTACGGACAAACTTCTCCTACGCGAACTTATCAGGATTTATTGCAGAACGGACACGACGAAGCTTTGTTCGAACATTATACAACGACCCAATTGTCCATCGTCGGAGTGGATGGCTCGGTCAAGCCAATCGGAATGCCCACAATGTATACGGGCATGGCTCCTTCTCCAAGCGGCGATTTTGTCCTCACGACGAACCTCAAGAAACCCTTTAGCTACTTAATGACCTATCGCAGTTTCCCACGAGATATCACGGTTCAAAAAATTAACCCCGCCTCCTCCGGCCCCAACTCTTTTGTCGTTGCCAACATTCCGATGGATGAAAACATTCCCATCGAAGGCGTCCGTACCGGTCCGCGAAACATCAGTTGGAAATCAAGCACCGAAGCAACCCTGATATGGAACGAAGCACTTGACGGCGGCGACCCCAGCGTTGAAATTCCATTTCGAGATTCCTACATGACCCTTTCCGCTCCCTTCAACGAGCTGCCGCAAGAGTTATTAAAAGTCCAGCATCGAGCCTACGGGATTTCTTTTTTCGCAGATCCATCAATAGTAACAACCACCGAATATGACCGAGATCGACGGTGGGTGCGAACGCTATTGCACGACCTGAAACTTCCCGAGGCAACTCCCAAGGCATTAACCGATCGCAGCATCCGTGACCGATATGGTGACCCTGGCAGTGCCGTAAATACTCTCGATGAAACAGGGCATTCCATCGCAAAACAAGACGGTGACTGGATTTATAGAATAGGCGCGGGTGCTTCCCCAAAAGGCAACCTTCCTTTTATTGATCGCCAAAACCTTAAGACGCTTGAAACCGAAAGACTATGGAGGTGCGATGAAGGCAATTACGACTCCGTCGTCGCCATCGTGAAAAGCAGTGACTCCGATAAACCGGTTATCATTACCAACAGCGAAACTCCCACAACGCCTCCTAACTATTTTCAACGCGATCTGAATGGCCAATCCAACATTCCACTTACCTCTTTTCCCGATCCAACACCACAGATTCGGGGAATTAAAAAACAACTGGTGAAGTACGAGCGATCGGATGGCGTTCCACTTTCGGCGACGCTTTATTTACCAACGAATTACAAGCAAGGAACTCGCTTGCCGTTGCTGGTCTGGGCCTACCCGCGTGAGTTCAACGATGCCAAAACTGCGGCACAAATTTCCGGTAGCCCGTCCAGATTTACCCGTATGCGTAGCATTTCGCACCTAACTTTGCTGACTCAGGGTTATGCCATTATGGACGCAGCAACAATGCCCGTGATTGGCGATCCAGAAACTATGAATGACACCTTCATCGAGCAAATTGTTGACGCAGCCAAAGCCGCGATTGACAAAGCGGTGGAACTCGGTGTCGCCGATCCCAATCGTACTTGCGTTGGCGGCCACAGCTATGGAGCATTCATGACAGCCAACCTGATGGCCCACTCAGACCTATTTAAAGCAGGCGTCGCGCGTAGCGGTGCTTATAACCGCACGCTTACTCCGTTCGGATTCCAATCTGAGCGTCGACCATACTGGCAAGCCAAAGGGATCTACCACACTATTTCTCCATTTTTGCACGCCGACAAAATCAACGAACCGCTACTTTTAATTCACGGAGAAAATGACAACAACAGCGGTACCTTTCCTATCCAATCGAAGCGAATGTACCAAGCGATTAAGGGAAATGGAGGCACGGTTCGACTGTGCATGTTGCCCCACGAATCCCACGGATACAGAGCAAGGCAGTCAGTTTTGCATACTCAGGCTGAAATGATTGAGTGGCTGGACAAATACGTCAAAAACGCAAACCCGGAAAGCACCGACTGACTCGCAGTGAATTATTCGAGGTTGAACAGTCGTTGAGTTTGAATGTCACCCGTGGAATGGGTCTTATCCGGCAACGCTGCGACGACGACGGAAACGTTTCAGTTAAGTAGTCAACAAAAGCAAGTCTACTCATTGCCGCTTTTTACAATCAGGGCAACGCTGATTTATTCGCTGTATTTCTCAGGTCACTGAAGCAAATGGCGGAGCATCGCGAACGCCTACGAGTCGCCGTCTTCCGAAGTACCGTTGAGCGAATCTAGCTCGTTCTTTCTTTTCTCAATTAACCCAAACATCACCAAAATTGCGATTCCAGTTCCAATACCAAAGGCCCACCACGGCCAGACATGGCCAAGCGCTTGCTGTGCATGCGCTACCATACTCAGCATCGACATGAACAAAAACAACGTTCCGAAATAAAGAAAAGCTTTGGTTCGCAGAATGATGCCGGCCATAATCCCGGCCAATGATAGACCAGCTAGAATAATCGGCGGAGCAAGGCTCTCGCCAATTCCCGATATAAAAATGTCCATCGTCGAACTTACATAAATCACAGCGGTACAAATGTAACGAATTCCTTCTAGCTGGCTCTTCTCAATACTTTTCGAGTGCAGTTGAGCCGCAATTAAAGTCGAAATTGCCGGCGGAATTAACCAAAGCTGCGGATTGTCCACCAACGAGAACCCATTTTGATCAAAGAAAATCCACAGCGCGAGATTCCCGAATACGATCCCCAGCCCGGCGCTGAGAACAGACTGATTAACGACGCTGATCATGATATAAATCATGCCCACCATAAAAAACACCATCGCTTTATCTGCTGCACTGTCGACCACAAATAGCGCTAATCCAACGACAACTGGGAAAATTGCAACCGTATTGAATAGTGGAATCGACAACACCTGCAAGTTGCGTTTTTTTAGCAGCTCGGCTACCCCAACCCCCCCAAAACAAATCGCCATGGTGATATAAGGCCAATACTGCCGCAGGCCAAGATCAAGCAACCAAGGGATGCTCAGAGTGATATGGAGAATCAGAAGTGCCACGCAAAACTCAGCTGCATAGACGTATCCCATTCGCCCTTCCAGCGACAAAGAGAAGGGATCTTGCTGGGGTCTGATTGCGATTGTCACCAAGCCAACGATCATTGCAACGACTACAGTTGCGACCACAATACTCTCGGCCAGCGTTAGTTGAGCAGAAACTCCACTGAATGCGAGCCAGTACTCCTCACTCAACACCAGAATTAAAGTGACCAGTGCTAGACCGCAAGTCACCACCGACATGGTCTTTAATGACTCAAGCCAGGTATCTCCTTCTCGAACCCAACGCGTCACCAAAAACCCATAAACAAACATGGCGGCTGATAGGACAATGAGTATCCGCACCATCGTACTAATAAACGGCGAATACATTTCTCCGGGAGACAAATCCGCTAAGGCGAGAAATATAACTCCGATCGTAACCAGAGCAATCGACAACTTTTGCAAATACCTTCTGGTGGTCTGATTTGCCTGAACGCCCGTAGCAATTGCGAGTGAAAACGGCGTGAAAACCGCGAGGTAACGAACTGCACGTCCATAAGACGTGCCGATGATTAGAATCGAAACAAGAAACAATAAGCTGCCAAAGATTAAGTTACAAATAGGTAGTTCTTTAGCAAGAGAATTTTCAAGCTTGCCAACTCGAAGTGAATCATTGGGAAAAATTAATTTTAGGATTGATGCCCGTCTGATCCAAACTACTGACCATGCCGTGACCAATAAGCTACCCAAGAGCAATTGTAATGCAACCTTAGGAACAGTTAATAAACCATCTCGAATCAACAAAGAAACTGTCAATCCAACTGCAATTGAAAACAAATAAAACACCGTCGTTTGCAAAACAGCTCGATCATTCCAAATCGAAGTTAAAGCCAGGCCGAGAAAACTAAGAAGCATCAAATACCCCATTGGATTATTCAACCAATCATTGCTCGAACTAAAAGTCACACCCGACACAAAACAAATTAGGCTGGCAAACATGATCCAAGCCAGACTGCCGACCATCACGAAATTTGGCATGATCAAAAAGTTTTTAGGGAGTTTGATCTTTCGGTGTTGAACTAAATAGTAACCCATCCATGAAGTAGCCAACACGATCGAAGCGAAGACCATTAAATTAATTAAACTCCAACCCGAGCTTAGCCAAGCTACTGAGACGTCTTCGGCAAAGATTTCCACCGCCACTAACGCAACTGCCAGAGAAATAAAACCATTAAGACCAAACCGCAATGCCCATCCTGCCCCGGTGATACAGACGGACAAAAGACCAATCGCACCAAGATAGCTGTAATAAACGACAGGCTGCTGAACGTCGCTCCAAATGCCCCTCAGTAAAAAGGCCATCGCGAGTGCTGCCGTAAAATAGAGTGGCATTGCCAGAGCAAACTGATATTCAAGCAGATTTTTCTTTAACTCATTCGCGTTATCTTCGAGATTTCTAACACCCCGCACTACAAACCAGAATTGAACGAGGTGGATTATCAAAAAACCAAAACTAATCACCCGAAAGGCAACCCATGGCTCAAGAGCAAAATTCTGGTCAAGAATCGCTGCCAAAAGTCCAAGAACGACAGTTCCCATCAATCCGGTGAACCAAAGTGTTGTTGTAACACCGAGCTTTTTGATTTCTGCTTTTCTATAGACAAAGAACACAAGCACGCCAAACAGTGACCACGCGACGCACCCTCCCCAACCACCAATTTGACTGACCCACATTTGACTCTCATGTGGCTTGAGAAAGACATTCAAGATCACCGCACCCGCGAGCAATGAAATCAAAAAACCATTCAACAATACGTGAAGTTTTAGCTGGCTGAGCCGACCGCCATGAGTGAGCCAACCACCTATCTGAGCATTTTTCAAATTCACATCGATTCGATTTCGCAGGAAATACCAAATCGCGCCGTAGACCGTCATGCCGACCGAAACGGCCAGCAAAAGATTGACAAACCGCGCTGAAGCAAGGCCAAAGTCATCTGCAAATACAATCAGAACGAAAGCCAATAAAATCAAATACTGAAAGATTGAAGAACCAATGGTCGCAAGGAATGGCCGCTTCTCGCTAACTGCGTAGATTAAGAAGGTTGAAACAATCAAAAGAACGGGAACGCCGTAAGACAACTCCGGTGTTAGATTTGCGAACAGAGAACCAGCGACGGGCCCTGCAAGCGATACTTGAGCCACAATCAATTGATAAAATACAACTGTCGAAATCCAGAGAACAGCAAGAGTGCTCAAAGCAAGTGAAAAATTAATGAGTGTCTTTGCAGTGGCTTTTCCAAAAGATGACTTTCCTGACAACGACAGGGAATTCCGCATCGATACCCAAATTGGCAGTAGCGGTTTTCGAACTGCTACCAATCCAGCGATAGCCGCCCCAGCGAATGCGGTCAGCCACCGCACTGCGGAAGCTACTGAAACGCTCTCAATAAAATTCACAGACACCAATGCACACCCCAGAAACCAGAGCATGATCGCAAAAAAACCGCCAATTGGTCGCGGACGCAGGATGAGCCCCACGACAACGGCAACGGCGGCAGTACCAACTGCTCCAAATAGCCAAAAGAAGTTCTCTCCACCTGCCCACACGGGTCCTTCAACCCCCGTAGCAAGCTCTTGGCTTATTCCAAAATTAACTCCATCGAGTGCCATCGTCGCGATCACAGCAATCAACCCGTAGAGGAAAAAATCGACAACGCTCGAATTATTTTTACTCATCCACTGCCACGACGACCAACGCGAAATCACTGTTGTCACAATCAGCCAGGCGACACAATAAACAACAATTCCAGTCGAAATTGCAAACCAATAGTCAGTCGTCTCGTTGGCAGGAATACCAATCAAACCCGACCCAAATTCATTGAGGAAAACAAAGAGCGCGAAAACTCCTCCGACAAAAATAGAGATCGAACCGGATGACAGCAAAGCAGAACCTATCCGCCGGAGCACTAAACTGATTGCAAACCAGTTTAGAAAGGCAATCAAAGCGAATCCTGTCCCTCTAATCTCTTCACTAAATTGCATCAAAGCCGCAGCGCCAATGGAATAAAGTAGCACACCAACCCCGGATACAAATAACCAGGTTTCGACAGTCTTACTCGCTGTTTCCGATCGGAGACGCAAAGGCATCGCCCAAGACAGTGCCGTCAGTGAACTGGAAACTACAACTGCGACAATGAGCCAAGGCAGCACGGGTAATACAAAGGCTGCTGGAACGATTCGCTCGAACGTAAGGTCCCAAACAATTAAATGAAGAAGCGCACCGAGCCAAAATAATATACTTACAATCGGCAACTGCCACTTAACCGCTGACTCACTATCATTAGCTCGAAATGTTACCACGATTAATCCGACAGCGGCCAACATTAAAAGACCACTGGCAATTCCAGTGTCGAATCCGCTATCGCGATGAATTGCACTGGCAACCAAAGCGCTTACAAGCCCCACTGAAAAGACTCCGGCACCCGCCAACCAGCCCCGTTTAATAAAGTCGGAATCGATAGCACCGGAAAAAAATCGCTTCAAAGCAATATTGGCAACACCAACAAAGGCACCGAGAAAAAGCAATAGTAGCCCCGTCACTCCATTGACAACCTGATGCAAAAATATGGGCAGCGAAACTGCTTCTTCCCAACCAAACGTGCCGGAAAGCAAATTCACTCCAACTACGGTGGTTGCCGCGAATAAAGCATAAACAACAGGCAACCATTCAGGAGTCTGCTCCCTAACAATGATCACAAAGAATCCAGTAGCCATCAAAAGCGAATTCAGAAAGAAAATCGTTGGATTGGACAAAGAACTGGCCAACGAAATGGCCAGCAAAAGAACTCCCAGCACCTTAACCGAAAGACCGTACAACGGAACTGACTCGTTGTCGCTGAAGCGCAAACCGGCACACCTCTTGAGTGTCGCCGCATGCATTTGGCTACCAAACCGAAACATCGTCAAAAAGATAATTGACAGGACGGGAGAGAAAACCAAAATTCTTTCGAGACTCATCTCAGTTCGATAAATACCGACCGATAGCGCAGAAATCGCCGAAGCACTTGCGATCCCAAAAAACAACCACAAACGGTTTTCCGCACTAATCGTCCAATGCTGGCGGTTCCACTGAGGGCTGTCAAAAGTACAAGAACCAACTAAAAAGCAAACCAGTATTGGAAGTGTAAAGAGAGTAGAAAACACAATCGGCAAGTCGAGGTCGACCGTCCGATTTAAAAACAGCGTACCTAAGCCACACCCCATGACAGCCACAAACATTGGGAGATTACCACGCCGCAATAAAGCCTTGCTCGATTGCCACGTAATGAATGAAAAAACACAAACTCCAGTAATGACCGCTACCCAAAACCATGGATCACTCAAAGGCCGGTGATCTGACAATACGCAAGCCATCACGAAGTTAATTGGCACAAGCAACAAACCAATCACAAGTGTTCCGCGACTGGTGTTGCGTAGCTTCCATTTTTTCAAAGTATAAATTCCTGCGCCATGAATTGCCGCAGTAATTAACATAAACAACAATGCCGAAAAGTAAGGGATCGTGTTCTCGAGTGTTTCACGAAGGCTTATGACTAGCCCAACCGCACTCAAGACAATCATAATTCCGCTGGCAAGCTCACCCCAACGCATGTTCTTTTCTTGCATAAACGCAGACATGACTTCTGAAAATGTCTTACGCGGTTCGCGCGGCGGTGGGTCAGGCAAATCCCATGGCGCTGGCTTGGCAGTTTTCTTAGCTGAGCTTTGCGGAGCGACCAACGCTACATTTGACTGGGCATCTTTCTTAGAAACGAACGAGGCCTCAGCCGCCGGATTGAGTTTTTGCGTTTTGCTCGGGACAACAGGCGGCAGAGGTGCGACAACGGCCGGATCATTGGCTGCGACAATCGCCACCGCAACGTCACTTACTGCTTTTGGAGTCCCCAAACCCTCGTCACTAGACCTTAATTTAGGAGCGGTATCAGATGGCTTCGGTGCCAACGCCGACTTAAACCCCTTGCTTTCAGCTTCAAGGAGAAGCCTTCGAATGATTCGATATTGCTTGACACTGATTTCCTCAGACCAACGAAGGTATTCAGCAAATCGCTTGGAAGCCGCCAAGTCGCGAACAAATCTTTCAACTCCGCTACCTTCTGAATTGCTCTTTTTGGGGCTGAAAAGGTACAGGCAAGCGAGCACATGAACCAAGACAAACCAGCAAACTAAAATTAGATATCCCATAAGGTCATTTTCCTGAATGACTTAGCCAGACTCAGCGAACTGCAATGACGATACAAGAACTATCGTTGGAAAAACAATGCGTAGCAATAATATTCCGATCAGTAATGCAGAGAATCTAAGTTAAAACACATTTCTTACATTCGCTTTACCTGTTGCTTACTCTGTCTTTGTAATGGCAGGCAATTGCCAAAGAAACAATGGGGAATGAAATCAATCTTAGATCCCCACGCGCCAGTTCATTTAACCGCGACCTCGGACAACCATATTTAGTCGATCACGTTTGCAGGTTTTTTGGGCGGTGAAGGTTTAGCTGGGGACGCAGCAGGCGGCTTTTTGGATGCCACAACTGGCTTTGGTGGAGGCCCAAGACGAATGCTTTGAAGCACGCTCGTGTACTTCCAGCCAGCCGGTTGAGGCAACCATCCAACCGCTAAATTCAGCGCTTCTGCTTTGGCTCGAGCACTCATGTAGACATCGTAACTATCACCACACACCCAAAACTCTAGATAATAGCGTGACGAATCTAACGCTGCCAAATCTTTGTTGAACCGAGTCCCCTTGCGTTCTATATCGCGCACCGCGGCCCCTCCTCGCTCCAGTGGCGTGAAAGAGATGCGAGGTCTGCCATCCGGATGTTTCGTTACCGCCAATTCAACGTTTTTGTTCCGAATTGGAGACCTCGAAAAGTCTTTAATGAATCGATCTGGATCAATCCCCTTTACCGGATCAATTCGCAATCTGCCTTTGAGCCCCTTGGCTTTTTCATCAGCGATCTTCTGCAACGCCGAAAAGTCGGTGAACGGATAAATTCGATTGTTGTAACAAATGAAGCGAAAAGGAATTAACCCCGGTGGCGCTGGGCGAGGGTCCGGCAATCGCATCTCTCGTCCCGGCATCACTTCCCGTTCAGGTGTCTGATCCAGTTTTGCCTTTAAACTTGCCACCTCAGCCAACGAATCCTTAATTTTAGCTTCAATCTCTTTTCGTTTCTCTTTCTCAGATTCCGCCTGCTCCATGACTGTCTTGATTGAAAGATTTTGCTTTTTTAGATTGGCAAGGTCAAGCAGTTCCTGGCTGTGTTTCTTTTTGAGTCGCTCAAGTTCCAAGCTTACTTCTGCCTCATCCTGATGGCCGTCTTTTTTTAGCTGGGCGACTTCTAATTTTAAGTTCGCTTGCGTTTGCTTAAGCGTAACCAATTTATTTTTCTTAGCCTCAAATTCTTCCGGATCAACTTTTATTGATTCTGTGATTCGACTAACCGCATCCCCCACTCCCAACTGAGTGACGACCAGCACAATTACAAGAATTCCCACAACGTTTGTCATGGTATCGAGGAGCGAATCCATCGCACCTTCGTCTTCATTTCCATTTTTTCGACGCATGACTATTTCCCTCGAAAAAACTGAAGGTTAATTCGACCCTGCCCCAACACCGGCAATTTACCATTTTCTACTTCGAGCGAATCGGCAAACCGCTTTGCTCGTCGGTAAACAATAACACCGTCTTCACGAACTAAAAAAATGACTTTCCCACCAGCGGTTCCAGCAACCTCGTTTAACAATTTCAGAAGTTCTTTATTGGTCTCGATCGCATTGACTCGAATGCGAACGGGTTGAGCCAGGTGATGCAGCACTAATTCGTTAGACGTACACTCGATGAAGCGCGGGACGACGCCAACTCCACTTCCCCCAGGAAGCACAGAAAACTCACCTTCCTCGGGAGGAAGTTCCCGGTTGGCTAACTCCTTTTTAAATTGAGCGATTTGTTCAAGGTAGCTGTTCAAATCTGCAGTCAATTCCTCCAACGGCTCCTGCTTCAATTCAGTCGCCGCTGGATCGAGCTTTGTTTTTAACTGACTTGCTTCTTCTCGGGCAACCAGAAACAACTCTTGAGTTTCAGCGTTCTCTCGCTTTAACTGCAGAAGCTCACTTTTCTTTTTCACCGCCTCAGTCTTTACAACTTCTACTTGTATTTGTTTAGTTAAATCACTGATTTCAACTGCACTGTTGGCAAGATCCTCCTCCAGTTTCTCATAGGCTTCCGCAGCGACCACCGCTTCCGTATCCATTTGTGAAAGTGCTAAAGTCGAAATCATCAATGTCAAAACACCAATAATGCAAGCCAGAATACTGAGGAATGGAAAGAGCGAAACTTCGTTATCTCCACTCTCTTGACGCCTTCCCATATTCCCCCCTTCCGTATCAATTTCGATTTAAGCCGCAAATCTCAAGTTAATTTTTTCTCTAACGTTTTCCACCAAACAGACCGCGACGCTTCCCCGGTACTTGCTGAACAATCACTTGTTGCCCTCCCAGCTTTTCAAGCACACCGCTCAACTCGGCAAGGCCGCGCTCTAAGCCGGAAAAATGTTTCTGAAGCGCCTTCCCCGATTGCAATGACTCAATCTGAAGTTTACTCGTATTCGCCGAAATGGCGGTAAATGATTTCTGCAACTCACGAGACGCTTGGTTCATTTCAGTCACCTGCTTGTTCCATTGATCGTGATAGACACTCATCGCCGCCGAGAATACATCGCGGATAATTTTCGGATCAACACCACTGGTTCCAATCCCTCCACGCTGCGCTCCACCTTCCCGCCGGTCGTTAAGCCGCTTGAGAAGATTTTCATTGCAGTATTCATCGACCCAGGTGACCAGATCTTCTTCACTTTTCTGTAACGCCGAGCAGGGAACTTTCACCATTAGGCTCAATACCAATGCGAGTAGCGTCGTATCAAATGCAGTCCCCAGGCCTGCAAAAACGTTATTCAAGGCACCCTTGATCGCCGATACGTCGGAGGCGTTTTCAAGGCTGCCGGCCAACCCGGCAATCGCCGTGCTTACACCAATCACAGTTCCGATAAATCCCATGATTGGCAGTGCCCAAATAAATACTTTTACGAGCGTATAACTCCCTAAAACATTATTCGCATCAATATCTGATTGTGAGCCCAGCATCGTGACCGTCTCGGAAGTACTTTTGCGAACTCGGAAATGCTCAATTCCACGCACCACACGATTAATGAGAAAACTCTGCCCGTCTGCTGGTAGCTTGGCGATATGGTCGAGAAAGCGATCAAGAGTGTCAAATGTAATTTCCTCGGAAAGCTCCATTGGCAGTACATCGAGCAGCATCGCTCGTCTTTGCAATTGCAACTTACGCCATTTCAAAAACAAAATTGAGAATGACCAAAAAGTCAAAAGTACGGTGACGTAAGGAACCCAACCGCGATCCCAAAACAGTTCGGTCCACTTAAATTGATGTAAAGGAAACAGCACTGCGTAAAATAAAAGCGTCGCCCCCACACCAATCAACCCACTAAGCACCATCCCAACATTCGTGCTATCTTCAATGGAATGAGACGTTCCCGATAACTTGGTGTTTGGGGCAGTTTGAGCCGGCGCAGCCGTATTTGTTTTTCTACGCTTAGTATCAATTTGAATCCCGCCCTGCTCTGTCGCTGCTGACTGGGGCACTTGCGGATTTTGGCGACCGGCAAGGGTGGGTATCTGAATTGTCTTTTTACAGTGCGGACAACCACACTTACGACCACTCAGTTCTTCGCGGACCGTTAACTTGTTACCACAACTGGGACACAAAATTTGTAAATACATTCGGTTCTTTCATCTTTAAATCACAGCTTTCCAATCCCAATCAGATGCAATCCGCTACGAATTGACTGTTCCCTTGATTTTTCAACTCTCTTTCAAACGAGTGAATAAATTAGAGATCGCGTTGGAATTAGTGAGGTTAAGGCGAACAGAGGGTCACCTAGAATTTAACATAGATTTCAACAAGCAACTTGGTTGGTTCAAGCCCTCAGATAGCGATGCAGCACAGGACAATCATGACTAAATTTCCGAAAAAGCTGAAAATATGGGCAACAGTTGTCCGCGATGCGTCATCAACAAAAACTCAACTGGGCGGTCTCTAATTGGTCTGAGACCCGCGCTTTCGAGCGATGCCCCGCCCTGCACCGTCAAAACACGATAAAAATTCGATTCAAAACGCTCGCAACGAACTTCAAAAGTGCTATCACTTCTAAAACTCGAATCCCCTGCCCATCCCCATTGAACAAAACTGGCTCAACAGTTTGGGAAATCTATCCCTTAATCCCTTGCCAAGGGGCGAGTTGTTCATTTTCCGATCGAAAATTCACCGAATCTAATATTCCACCAGATTACCTCAGCCAATTTTCTACTAAGCGCGAATCAACCATCGGGATAAAAATTTCACCCGATCAGATGGCTTGATGTTGTTTCAAAACCGCAAATTAATGTATTAATTCATATTGTGAACAAATTCGCCGCGTTTCGCATATCAACGTTTAAGCCTAATTGATCAGCCACGCCTGCAGTGGATTGAGTGCCAATGCTCGATTCCCTTCAACCGAATCAGGATCAATTAAAGCAACCTTAAATCTAGATTGCCAAAAAACAGAGCCTGTTGAGTCCTGCGTCTCACCTATATTTCAGCTTCTATGAATCATCAATCGACCAATTCAGATTTACCCACTGACGGCGCGCAAAACTTAGCACCCAGTCAAAACCAATCGAACTTACCAATTGTCGAAACTCCAGACGAATCCAATGTCAAGGACACTCCGGCGACGGCTGCTACTAACACCGAAGCGTCCGGGATTGGTGAATCGGGTGCCCCTCGGGATTTGGTTAACTGGGGCCTGCAAAAATTTGCTGACCAACCCATCATCATGACATCGTCATTTGGAATGGAAGGCTGTGCCTTAATGGACATGTGCTCTAAGGCAATTGAAGAACACCAATTACCCAAACTACAAATTGCCTGTATCGACACTGGATTCTTTTTTCCCGAAACAAAACAACTTCGCCAAAAATTAATCGAGCGATATTCCAATCTCGAATTTTTGACTTGGGAAACGTCCGTATCCATTGAACAGCAGCGGGAAATGTATGGTGACATGCTTTGGAAAAACAACCCAAACATGTGCTGCAACATTCGCAAAGTAAAACCAATGCGCGAAAACATTGTGAATTACCGGTTGTGGATTACAGCACTGCGACGCACTCAAACCAAAGACCGCTCTGACATTTCCGTCCTCGCATGGGACTGGCGTTACGAACTTATGAAATTCTGCCCCCTTGCTACCTGGACGCGCGCACAAGTATGGGATTACATCCAGGAAAATAAAGTGCCTTTCAACCAATTACATTTGCAGAACTACCCAAGCGTAAGCTGCTTCCATTGCACCCGCGCGGTACCTGGCTCAAACCCTCAATCAGAAATCCGAAAAGGGCGTTGGGCAGATTCTGATAAAGACGAATGCGGACTGCATTTCTCAATCTAACTTTACAAACTGAGTGTAACAATAAAGCACTTGTTATTCCCCTTGAATAAACGACATTATGGCTAAAGAAAAAACCGATCCAACTAAAGTAGAAATTGCAAAGCAAAACAGTAAGCTTTTGCGGGGAAGTATCGATGAGACACTTCGCAATCCGGAGTTGGACTGTTTCAAAGAAGACGATCTGCAACTACTCAAATTTCACGGCTCTTACCAACAGGATGATCGGGATCTGCGAAAATCTCGGCGGGCAGAAGGACTTGGGAAAGCTTACAGCTACATGCTGCGTGTCGTTTTACCAGCAGGACAACTAACTGCAGGACAGTACATTGACCTCGATCGAATCGCAGATGAATTCGCTAACCATTCCATTCGACTCACGACCCGTCAAGCAGTCCAATTTCATGGGGTTATTAAAGGGGACCTCAGAGAAACGATTCGCCAGCTTAACGAATCGCTGATGACGACGCTGGCAGCCTGCGGCGATGTCTGTCGAAATGTAATGGCAACCGCGCCCCCCATCAAAGATGCCATTCATACACAAATCCGAGAAACCGCACACGCAGTTGCAGCAGAGCTGAAACCGGCAACTCAAGCCTACCATGAAATCTGGATCGATGGGAAACGGCAACTGACCACTCAGTCAACAACACCCGAAATAGAACCTCTTTATGGTGAAACCTATTTACCGAGAAAGTACAAAGTCGGTGTTACGATCCAGGGCGATAATCAAATTGACATTTATTCGTATGACACTGGACTCATCGGCGTCCTCGAAAATGGCAAACTCGTGGGTTGGAATGTGGTGGCCGGAGGCGGACTGGGGATGAGCCATGGCCGACCCAACACATTTGCTCAAATCGCAGAAAACATTGGGTTCGTCGCCATGAAAGACGGTGTCGCGGCCACCCGAGTTATTGCCACCATCTATCGCGATTTTGGCAACCGGTTTGACCGGAAACAGGCGCGGCTCAAATACCTAATTGATAAAATGGGAGTTGATAAATTTCGGCAGGAATTTATTGACCGGTGCGAATTCGCAGTCCACCCATTCCGCGCTATGCCGGAAATAAAAATCGAGGACTGGATGGGAAAACACGAACAGGGAGATGGCAAATTTTTTTACGGAGTGTTTGTTGAAAATGGCAGAATCAAAGATACAGAAAATATTAAACTGCGAACTGCCTTTCGAAAAATCATTCAAACTCTGAACTGCTCAACGACGCTGACGCCCCAGCAAAGTATTTTGTTTAACGATCTCGATAAAACTCAAATCAAGCAATTGGAATCCATCTTAACTCAACATAACGTGCCACTGCTCCACGATCTCTCGAACGCCCGACGCTATTCGATGGCCTGCCCGTCGATGCCTACCTGTGGCTTAGCTGTTGCCGAGTCCGAACGAATCATGCCAGATTTCATTACGGAAGTTGAAAACGCTCTCGCAAAACTAGGCCTAGCCGACGCTCAGCTGACCATTCGAATGACCGGATGTCCCAATGGCTGCGCTCGCCCTTATACTGCCGATATCGCCTTAGTCGGCAGACGGCCGGGAGTTTATCACTTGTTCGTTGGTGGGCGTTTGGCGGGTGATCGCATGGCAGATTTATACGCTGGCGATGTCAAAATCGAAGCCATCCTTGAAACACTAATGCCGCTTTTGACTAAGTTTGCAGCCAACCGCAAACCCGACGAAGGATTTGGCGACTTCTATCAGCGTGTTCTCGAGCGAACCGAATCTAGAAAACGTGTTACCGGTAAGGAAATCCCGACTTTCGACGATGTCCAGCCCAAGCTTATTCAAATCGGAGCTTAAAGATGCCGCCCCGCCTTTGCTCAATCGTACTTGCTGCACACGGATCGACAGCATCAGAACACTGCAACGATCCATTGCACGAAATGGCCGGCGCCATTCTTCAGCGACAGAGGGAGCAGTCCGCTTTCTGGCCTGACCTTTGGATAGAAAAAATTACGCCTGCATTTCTACAAGGGGAACCTCAAATGACGAAGGTTCTCGAATCTCTCCCAGAAGGCGACGTCATTGTGATCCCCGTGATGACTAGTGATGGTTACTACCTTCGAAAACTGCCGGAAAAATTCGCCAGCAATGGGAACGCCGGGAAATTCAAATTTCACCTCAGCTCAGTCTTTGGGATGCACGCGATGATTGCTGACGAAATGGAGTCGTTGGTAAAGCACCATTTATCGAGTTTCCATTTAAAACTGGAAGAGACCACGGTAGTCGTGGTTGGTCACGGCACCCGTAGAAATCAAACAAGCGGAGAATCAACCTATCGCCTGACCAACACGTTGGCCAACCGATTTCCCGGACTAAACTGTCTCGCTGGCTTTCTAGATCAGGACCCAACCGCCGAAACAATTGCTGCTGAAATAACAACTCCCAATACCATCATCCTGCCATTTCTGATCAGTCGCGGCCCGCATATCACCGAGGATGTTCCGCAAGCCTTCCATTTGCCCACGAGAACTGACCAGCTTTTTCCATACATTCACCAGTCAGATTCTCAATTTCTAATTTATGAAAAACCACTGGCAATGTACACAAACGCTGTAGACATCTGCCTTGATCTAGCTATTGAAACGTTGAACACCAGCCACCCGATGAACCTAATTTCCCACGGAGAATTGAGTCTATGATTTTTCGTCGAGGATCCGTTCATCTCGTAGGCGCCGGCCCCGGCGATCCGGAACTAATTACTGTCCGCGGAATGCGTCTGATCGAACAAGCAGACGTCGTCATTCACGACCGCCTCATACCTCATGAAATTTTAAATTGGTGCCACGGATGCGCAACACTGATCGATGTCGGAAAATATCCTGACCATCATCGAATTTCACAATCCGAAATCAACCAACTATTAGTCAAACACGCGCATAACAATCAATTGGTAGTACGGCTTAAAGGAGGAGACCCGTTTGTTTTCGGCCGCGGCCAGGAAGAATTTGAGGCTTGCCGCGAGGCAGGGATTACTTGCCATATCGTTCCAGGGGTTAGCAGTGCCATTGCAGGACCGGCGGCTGCAGGAATCCCAGTCACAACCCGCGGAATCGCCAGATCGTTTACCGTTGTTACGGGCCAGACCGCACCGGAACTCGGCTTTCATAATCTCAACTTCCAAGCCTTAGTCAGTTCGGATACCGTGATCTTAATGATGGCTCGAAAAAATCTGCGAACCATTACTCAACAACTGATCGAAGCGGGGCGCTCCCCCGATACACCGGCTGCCTGCATCGAACGCGCGACCTATTCCGATCAGCGAGTGACCTGCGCAACTCTGTCCGAAATTGCAACTCAGGCTGATCTGCTCGACATGAAAAATCCCATGATCACGGTGATTGGCGAAGTCGCGGCAATGGTTGACCAAGGACAAATAGAATGGCCGGAAGAAATTCAACAACATTTCTATGCAACTGAATTCGGCGAATAGCTAGCCCTGGGAACGCTTCTGCCCATCCCCGTTAGCAAACAGGGCCTCTTACTGGACGACAAGAATTCAATCTATCGAGTGAGTACAAAGTCAGACGAAACCTCTCGGCAGCTTTAAGATTCTTCGATATTCTCTGGATTCCTATGCTATTTTAAGATGACTCAACAATAATTTAGAGCAACTGTACATCTCTATAAAGTACATCGTTGAGAGAACGATAATCTAGACCATTATCCTCCCGGACCCTCACCATGAATTTAAAAATCAACATTATGTTTCTCGTTGGCTGTAGCGCAGTTCTCGCACTTTCTTCAACGAATGCAGATGACTGGCCGCGGTTCCGAGGCCCTAATGGTCACGCCGCTTCCTCCGATTCTGTTCCCGCCGAGTGGACAGAATCAGAGAATATTGTCTGGAAATCAAAAATCCCCGGTCGCGGATCTTCAAGTCCAATCATTGTCGGCGACCAGATCTTCTTAACCTCCTACACGGGGTACGGACAAGCGGACGACGATGCCGGCGAAAAAACTGAACTTCGACTCAACACACTTTGTTTCGACAGGAAGACCGGCAAACTAATCTGGAATCATTCAATCGAAGCAAGCGCTGACGAACAACCTCTGGCCAATACGAACAGTCGCAATGGCAAGAAAAAACAAGTGGCTGGACATGGGTATGCGTCCAGTACGCCGGTCAGCGATGGCGAATCCGTATTCGCATTTTTTGGAGCATCCGGCGCCGTCGCCTACGACTTAAAAGGAAATCAACTCTGGCAAAACGATGAGTTGGGATTCAAAACGGTCGGATTTGGTTCTGCTTCGTCTCCCGTCGTTTACGGAGACTTGCTTTATATCAACGCCAGCATTGAAAGCGATACTCTTTGGGCACTTGATAAAAAAACCGGCAAAGTCGTTTGGAAAAATGACAAGATAATTAAATGCTGGTCGTGCCCCTGCCTTGCGAAAAACGACAAGGGAGAAACCGAACTCATCATTAACCAAAAATTTAAGGTCTTTGGCCTAAATCCTTGGACAGGTGAGCAGCTTTGGTCCTGCGATGGAATCGAAGACTACGTTGTCCCAACTCCCATTGCCTATGACGGGATCGTCTATTGTCTCGGCGGGCGAAGCAACAAAGCAATGGCAATCAAACTCGGTGGTAAAGGAGATGTTACCCAATCGCACCGCCTCTGGATGACTAATGTTGGTGCTAACGTCACGTCTCCTGTCCTTTATGACGGTCACCTTTACTGGGCAAGCGACAAAGGAATCGCGAATTGCATGAATGCGAGCAACGGCGAACCCGTCTATCGCGAACGCATGCCGACCAAGGCTCGTGTTTATGCGTCCATCGTACGGGGAGGCGACAAGCTTTATCTGACCACCCGGGACAGCGGGGTCTGGGTCCTTGCGGCAGAACCGAAATTCACGCCAATTGCCCTTAACCAAATTGAATCGGACGAAAACATGTTCAATGCAAGTCCTGCGATCCACAATGGGCAAATCCTGCTGCGAAGCAATGATTTCCTGTATTGCATTGGTGAAAAATAACCTCTCTAGCAAATGAAGCTGGCGGTTTCAGAACTACATCACACTACTTACCTGCCCAAACGGAAGATTCGCGGTAAACTATTAGCGTTACTTCTTCTTTGAACAGGGCAGAATTCATGTTGCGACCCTCGGCTCGTATTGCAAATTGTGTTTTTCATTTTGGCTCCGGATCCGGAGCTCAGCGGGCAATGACTGGCTTGACACTCGCCATTTTAGTCGCCATGGCACCACCGCCCGCATTGGGCCAGACGGAAGACGTCCTTCAAGACCGGCGATTCGATGCTGTAACCTGGGTTCAGAACTCAGCTGAATATCGAATGCTCACGGAACAGATATTTCGCCTAGCGCTTCACCCGTTAGTCACCGCACTCGACGATACAACAATTTCTGCCGATGAAGCGCAACTCGCCGAAGGTGGATTTGCTGAAAAACCACCTGCGATCATTCTCGATTGTGACGAAACCATTCTCGATAACTCCGCCTACAATGCGCGCAATATTTTAAAAAACGAGAGCTACTCAACTGAAACTTGGAATGCTTGGTGTCTGGAAGTGAAAGCAGCGGCAATCCCCGGATCACTGGACTTCGTGACCCGCGCTCAGGCCCTAGGGGCTGACATTTTTTTCATCACCAATCGTCGTGACGTCGTAAAAAATGCGACTGTTAAAAACTTAAAAAAACTTGGGTTCCCAGCCACTTCAGAAAATGTTTTAACAAAAAACAAAGAACTCGGACGCGGGGATGATAAAATTTCCCGACGCGCAGCGGTAGCCAAGACCCACAGAATTGTCATGCTCATCGGAGACAGCATGAGCGATTTATGCAGCGGGATGAATGTTACCGAAACCAACCAACGTAATCAAACAGCGAACCAAAAGTTCCAACAACTCGGCTCACGCTGGATCATGCTTCCTAATCCAGTTTACGGTGGTTGGCAGCAGGCACTAACGGAGGATAAGCAGGCATTAAAACTAAACTCAAACTCCAAGTAACCGTCCCAGCAGATCGCAGTTTGCAACCATCACAACATTAATTCTTTCACCCCTTATCCCCAATGCGAGATTCGCAATGAATCCAAAATCTGCCCTGCTGGTTGGGATCCTGTTCGCCCTCACAATTCAAGTCCAGGCGCAAAGTCGTCAGATTTTATTTGAGGAGGTTAAGAACAGGCCTGATACTACCGTCGGGGAATGGGTCATTGGCGACAAGAATATGATCGTTGACGGGAATTCTCAGATCGCCTCAGCAGCTGCCATTAAGCCTGGCTCGCTGGCAGTGACCGAGTATTTTGAAACGGGTGGCAAAAATTTTGTGACGCGAATGCAACCCTACCCAATTCAGGCCTCCGAAATAAATGACGGCCCTTATGTAAATTGGATCGACTCCGAAACCGCAGAGATTATCACGATCGTGAATGGAAAAATTTCTCGGCAACAAATCGAAAAAATTACTGAACCCCGTGTCATAAAAACTTTAATACCCCGTGTTCCATCGCTAACGCTCGACCCCGCGCCACCCTCCGCTCCGAAATCTGAGTGGGAGCAACCAAGTCGCTTGATGGCCATTAGCGATCTCGAAGGCAACTATCTAAATGCAGTTCGTTTCTTAAACAACAATAAGGTCATTGATCAACAGCGACGCTGGATTTGGGGAGATGGCCACCTGGTATTGGTTGGCGACCTTGTCGATCGAGGGCAGTCCGTCACCGAATTGATGTGGCTGATCCGCCGACTGGAAAAAGAAGCGATTGCAGCGGGTGGCCGTGTCCATTACGTCCTCGGAAATCACGAAGCAATGGTGATGGGCGGAGATCTGCGATACATTCATCCCAAGTATCTTTTTACCTCCAAACGTATCGGCATCACTTACGATCAACTTCACGGTCCAAACACCGAAATCGGCCGATGGTGGCGCTCGAAAAATGGAGTGACTCGAGTTGGCGACTTCCTATTTGTACATGGTGGTTATTCTCCCAAATTAGATGCTGCCAAACTTAAAATGGAACGATTGAATCAGTTGATTCGTGACGGACTACCTCCGCGGCAATCGGCTGGCGCAACGCCGGCGACTAATCCTGTAGGTGACATGCATGGCCCTTTTTGGTACCGCGGCTATTTCCCCCAACATGCCGCAGCATGGGGTGGGCTAGCGACTCCCGCTCAACTCAAACAGATCTTAACCCGACACGGTGCAAAACATGTGGTTATTGGACATACGGTTGTGGATCACGTTGGACCCATTGATGAATCAGGATACGTGCTTGGAATCGATGTGAAATGGGCAGACTCAAAAAAATGCGAAGGACTCTTACAAGAAAACGGGACACTTTACCGTGTCCTCATGGATGGACAGCGTCAGAGAATTTTCCCCGAGCTTAAAAAATAGTTTGCACCGGTTTCCGCCAGCCTGAGAAAGAATTCAGCGTTTCATCCGGTTTGCTACCTGTGACTGCTGCCGTCTCGCGATCGATTCAAGTACAATCCAACGGATTACTTATTTTAAGGAAGCCTCATGTTGTTCTTACACCTGACTCGATTCGTCCTAATCGTACTTTGCCTTACCCATTTCACGACACTCGACCTCAAAGCGCAAGCACAGACGAGTTCCTCACTTCTGCCAACAAGCAGCCAGCAGCGTATTGCTGAATCAAAAATCACAGACGCATCAATCCGAGCGGATGTAGAATTCCTGGCTGATGATCTCCTCGAAGGTCGAGGCCCTGGAACCCGGGGCGATCGTCTGACTCAAAAATATATCATTTCTCAATTCAAACAGATGGGACTAAAGCCTGCGGGAAAAGATGGCCAATGGACTCAAGAGGTTCCTCTGGTGGGCGTTACAACTCGTCCTCCTTCAACACTCACCTTTGAGAAATCCAATCAATCGCTTTCATTGAAAAACAGCGACGATTATATCGTCACGTGTGGAACGGGCGTTGAACAAGCAGTCATTCAAGATGCAGATGTTATTTTCGTCGGCTATGGAATTCAGGCACCCGAATATGGCTGGGACGATTTCAAAGGGATCGACGTCAAAGGCAAAATTTTATTGTGCCTTAACAACGACCCAGCCGATAATCCCGAAATATTTGCCGGACGGACGCGACTTTATTACGGTCGCTGGGACTACAAGTATGCCAAAGCGGCGGAGTTAGGCGCGGCCGGCATGTTAATTATCCACACCACTCCCTCCGCCGGTTATCCCTATCAAGTAGTGCAAACTTCATGGACGGGTGAGCAAATGGCTCTCGGTGGCAAGCAAGTTGGTCGCGCCCTCTTGGAAGGCTGGTTGACTGAAAGTGCAGCAGGGAAATTAGTCTCGTTCGCTGGTCAAGAATTGAATGAACTAACTCAGTCCGCACAATCGAGAGAATTCCAACCCGTTCCACTCAATACGAAGTTGTCCATGAAAATGGATTGCCGTGTTCGATCCCGAAGTTCCGCCAATGTACTTGGCCTGCTGGCTGGCAGTGACCCCGCGCTGAGTAAACAATGGATTGTCTACACCGCGCACCACGATCACATTGGAATGACCGAAGCACGCGATGAAAAGGTTGATAATATTTACAACGGAGCGGTCGACAATGCTTCGGGCGTAGGATCAATGCTGGCAATTGCCCGCGCTATGGCGGCACTGCCAGAATCTGACCGCCCGCGACGATCGATTCTATTCGCCTCCGTGGCCGCCGAAGAACAAGGGCTTCTTGGTTCGGCCTACCTCGCACAAAATCCGCCAATCCCAGCGGGGCACTTGGCCGCCGTCATTAATATTGATGGAATAAACATTCTTGGGGCGACCGAAGATGTCGTCGTAATTGGCCGCGGAAAATCGGACATGGATAAAATTGTGGAACGGGTTTCAAGATGGCAAAAACGAGTCGTCGTTGGAGACCAATTCCCCGATCGAGGTTATTACTACCGATCGGATCAGTTCAGTCTGGCGAAAATTGGTGTTCCTGGCGTCTATCTAAGCTCCGGAGTTCATGTCATTGGCAAGCCGGATGGCTGGGGGAAGGAAAAACTGCGTGAGTGGACCGAAAACATCTACCACCAAACAAGTGATGAATACAGCGAGACTTGGAATCTCTCAGGGGCTGTCCAGGACGCAAAGCTAATGTTCTACACTGGACTTCAAGCAGCAAACCAAGAATCACTGCCAGCCTGGAATGCAGGCGACGAGTTCGAAGCCGCACGACTGAAGGCATTAAAACAACTTCCTAAGTAAGCCACGACTGCAGTCCAAAATTCATATCCGTCCTCTGGGTAAAACCCATTCTGAGATGTCGAAAACGACATTCAACCCCTTGAAACTTATGGCAAAGACCGAATTTAAAGACACCGTAACTCCGGACCTAGAAGGTCGAATCGATTTGATGGTTCGCAGTTTGATCGATTTGCCAAGAAGCAAATTGACTCTACTCTTTGAACACGGTTGCGTTTCTCTCAACGGCACTATCTGCAAAAACCCAGCTACCCGTGTTAGCACCGGTGATGCCATTCTCGTCAACTACGATGCCAAACAGGGATATGCCAAAAAGAAGCGTCCCTGGAGCGATCGGACTTTTACAATTATCCATGAAGATGAAGACCTGCTGGTAATTAATAAAGCCTCCGGAGTCTTAACGGTTCCTACAAACAAGGAAGAACCGAATACTTTACTGGAACGAGTCACCGCGTATTTAGACCGCAAAAAGAAAAACCATGAAGCCTACCTAATCCACCGACTCGACCGCGGCATGAGTGGCACGATGGTGTTTGGCAAAACACCAAAATCAGCCAAACATTTACGGACTCAATTCGACAAGGACCAAGCCCGGCGGATCGTGTTTGCTATCGTTAACGGAGAATTAGAGTCTGAATCTGGTGTTTTCGAATCGCAACTCGACACACACAGCAACCTTAGTCGTTACTCCACATTGGAAAAAGGGAAAGGCCAACGTGCTGTGACCCGCTATAAAGTCACCCAGCGATTAGAGGAAGCGACCGCAGTTGAACTTGAGCTAATCACCGCTCGCCGCCATCAAGCACGCGTTCACTTATGTGAATCGGGACATCACATTCTGGGAGACACGCGGTACCGACAGCAGCGCTATCCCCATGAAAAATGGGACAAAAAGAGACTGGCAATGCATAGTGTTGAAATTTCATTTATCCATCCAACAACGTTAAAACTGGTCACCTTTCGATCTCCACTGCCGATGACACTCCGCAAGTTCATTCGTGGCAGCAGAAAAAAATAGAATTACGGTTCAATTCCAGCAAACCGATATTCAACCGTCTGTCAGGAAATCAGGGGTCAACGTAGAATGTCGCTGCGGCGGTATTTCTTTTTTGATTAGTTGATTTGAAAGACGCTATTTTGGATTCTCCGGAGATCCTTGGACAAGACGGTTTAATTGCCAAACGGCTGCCAAACTACGAGGAGCGTCGTCAGCAACTTGAGATGGCCGATGCCGTTGCAGAGGCAATTCGCGCAAAAAAACATTTGATTGTCGAAGCAGGAACAGGCGTTGGAAAGAGTTTTGGCTACCTCGTTCCGGCGATTCTCTCATTACAAGAAAATCAGGAAAGCAAGGATGGTGGAAAACGCAGGATCGTAGTCTCAACCCACACCATCAGCCTGCAAGAACAGTTAATTCAAAAAGACATTCCACTCCTCAATAGCATTATTCCGCTTGAGTTTTCAGCTGTGCTTGCCAAGGGACGCGGTAATTACATCAGTCTTCGTCGACTCAAGCAGGCACTAAAACGTAGCGATAATTTGTTTTCTACCGATGAACAGGTAGCTCAAGTTCAAGACCTTCGAGAATGGGCGGTGACGACCACCGATGGCTCGCGAGCCGATCTCGACCTCAAGGTACTTCCAAGTGTGTGGGACGAAGTCAAAAGTGATAGTGGAAACTGTCTTGGGAGAAAATGCCCCAGTTACGCAGACTGTCACTACTTCAAGGCGAGGAAACGATTGCAAAATGCCGACATCCTAATCGTTAATCATGCCCTCTTTTTCAGTGATCTCTCACTGCGAAGATTAGGGGTGAACATCCTCCCCGATTACGACACTGTCATTCTTGATGAAGCCCATACCATTCAAGATGTTGCCAGTGACCACCTTGGCCTCGGGATCACCTTGGGACAAATCGATTACACTCTCTCCAAACTCTACAACGAAAGCACGAACAAAGGCCTGCTGGTACATCACAACCTAAAGGCGGGACAGCAGTCGGTGGTCCAATGCCGAATCCGCGCTGAAGATCTGTTCGGTGATCTCCTCGCTTGGGTCGCGCGCACCCAAACCTCCAACGCTCGCAACACGACAACCCGTGTGCAAGAGCCCGGTATTGTCAGCAACCCACTCTCCCCTGCCCTAGATAAATTGAGCCAGTTGGTTAGGCAATTTGGCGAGAACATGAAGGACGCTGCCGAGAAGCAGGACTTCACGTCTCAGGCTGAACGCCTCGCTGCTCTTTCGACTTCCCTCGAAGCTTGGCGACTTCAAGAGATGGAGGGAGGCGTTTACTGGATCGAATCGGGAATGAATCGGTATGGAAAACAAAAAGTCAAATTGATGGCGGCACCGATCGATATCGGCCCCGCTATGCGAGAGAATTTATTTAACAAAACCGATTGCTGCATCTTGACCAGTGCCACACTTGCCATCGGTGATCAATCGTTTGATTTTTTTCGAAACCGAATCGGACTCACTCAATCCCAATCACTGCAACTGGGCAGCCCGTTTAATTATAGCGAACAGGCTAGATTGATCCTCGTTTCCAATATGGCCAGTCCTGCAGAGCATCGGGATACGCACGAACGACAATGCATTGATGCAATCAAACAATACGTCTCCAGAACAGATGGTCATGCCTTCGTGTTATTTACCAGTTACGATTTTCTCAATCGAGCTGTCCGCGACTTAACTCCATGGCTGAGCGAGAGAGACTTTGGACTTTATGTCCAGGGAGGGGGCGTTTCCAGAACGCAACTGCTTGAACAATTCAAATCCAAACCTCGCGGTGTCCTTTTTGGGACTGATAGCTTCTGGCAGGGAGTTGATGTTCAAGGAGACGCATTGCAAAACGTCATCATCACGAAATTACCCTTCAGTGTTCCCGACCAACCGCTTCTGCAAGCTCGACTTGAAGCGATCAAGAAATCAGGGGGAAACCCATTCAGTGATTACCAGTTGCCTGAAGCAATCATAAAATTCAAACAGGGATTCGGGCGCCTCATTCGAAGTAAAACCGATTCGGGAATCGTCGTTGTCCTTGATCCGAGAATTAAAACAAAATTTTATGGTCGAATTTTTCTGGGCTCGCTTCCAGAATGCCAGGTTGAATACGACACAATTTAGCTTCCCTTCAGAATAAAAATTGATCTTCTACGGGCTACACCCCGTTTGTTTGGTCGCTAAAATCGACATATTTGGGGTGTTTGAGCTTTCATCACGTAAACCTCAGGAATTGCCGATAAACCTGCTGCCTACTTTTTTTCCGTTTGAAATCAGCGAGTTCGACCGTGGCCGAAAGATCCAAATACCAACAAAACATTATCCGAAACTACTATGAAAACCGGGAAAATATTTCGCTACAGCGAGCCCAGGAAATTGTCACCGAGCTCTACCTCTCAGAAGGTAAAAAGAGAGAAAAGTACTGGAAAAGTCTGGAAGGACACTTGCTCAAGCTAGACGTGAAACAACAGACAATTGATCATTTAATCGCTCAGAATGACCCGATGCAAGTTGCAAAACTGGTCGAAAAACTAGGCAAACAATAACGGCTCAGACCAACCAACATGTTCCGCACAACAAAGGTTTAACCCATGCTCTCTGAGGAACAGAGAACCAGACTCAGACCACGCCTCGTCGCACTCCAGTCTACCGCTGGGGCGATGATCGTAGCGTCGACACTTGCGGGAGCAGTGATCGCAACAATTGCCAGTTGGGATGAACTTGGGGATCGCCTCTCGATGCTGCCACTCATCGGAGCGATTTTTGGAATACTGATGATCGGAAGTGCAATTGTGTTTCCCCTCGTCTTTGCCGGTGAATCAACCACTGGGGCATCCGAGGAAGGAAAAATAAAATCCGCCGTTCAATCGATAACCGTTGAATACCTTGTCCGCTTTGCACTTCTGCAGGCCGCTTTTTTCACAAATTTGATAGTACTCATGCTAGACCTTCACACGGTTACCCTGGGTATCGTTGGGCTCGCAATTATCACTTTTCTATTCCTCTTCCCGTTCCAGTCGAGATTTATCGGAGCGGTCGAAAAACGCCTGATTTAGAGTTGTGGTCCCGCTCAACAAAAACTTGGGCATGACCTAGCCAGCAATTGCAACTGCCTGAGGAATCTGCATTTCTACCACACTCATTCCGTAAGGTTTCAACTCTCCCCGCATCACTTTTACATCCGATGGAGCCGAGATCCCGAGTCGAACGGTATTCCCTTTGATCTGCAAAACCTCGACCGTGATACCACCGTCGATCAACACTTTTTCATTCCGCTTGCGACTTAAAACTAACATCTAATTCTCCTGAACTTATGGCCACGGGGGGATCGAACGATTTGAGCAGCACAATTGACCGATGTGCTTCGTTGATAAGTATCTGCGAACTCTGTGACACCTCAGGTCACTCTGCTAACCGAATTCCAAAAAATTATCTTGCCGCCCGCTTGGGTAACCGTACGTTACGGCCAGTCCTTTAACTTACTTACGTAAAACAAACTGAAATTCGATTAATTTCTGCTCGCTTTCTCGTAAAATGGCCAAAAACTCGAATTTGTAGTCGAACTGCTAGCATCCTCTGGAACTGAAAGACAGTTCACCCAAAAAAGTATCTGTTCTCACGAACAGACCAATCGGCCATCTATAGTCCTGCATTTTCGATCCTGCTACACTCCGGCGCGATTTATCAAACTGGAACCACGGCAAATCAATGTACGGATTTTTAAAATCAAGAATCATTCTATGGGCGGTTGGACTGGCAGTCTTCTGCTGGATCCCCCCCTTTGCTTTTAGTGATTCGGATTTACCTCGGGAACAACTCCCTAAGTCTTGGAGATCAGATGCCGAACTCACCGACGTGTTTTTTCTCAACACTCGCTTAGGTTGGGCAGTTGGCGCGCAGGGGACGATTGTGCGGACTTCTGACGGAGGTAAGACTTGGATTCAAATATCACAGCGTGTCAATCTAAGCATTAACAATCTCTCCCTTGATCAGAAGCTTCGCAACATGCGTCAGGGTGTTCAAACCCGCGCCACTGGTCGAGCCAATGGGCAATCGGTCAATTCGATCAGTTGCCGATTCGAATCAGTCTTTTTCGCAGATGAAAAAAACGGTTGGATCGCAGGCGGCTACAATGTGCCCTACATCAATCGTTCCAAAGCCGTTGTCATGAGAACTCGTGATGGTGGCATCACCTGGAATTCGGTCGAACATTTAGTTGCCCCTCGATTCCAGCAAATTCGGTTTTCAGACCCATTAAATGGATGGGCAGTCGGTGAAGCTGGCAATTTATTTCAGGCTGGTATTTTTTACACATCAGATGGCGGCCAGTCATGGGCAAGCCAAACTTCGAAAAAAATTCACTCTTGGATCGCCGTTGAACGAACGAACGATGGCTTGGTCACCATCAATGAAGCTGGCCAACTGGGTACCCTTCGGCCCAATCAGTATGAGCCATCGGTGATACTCAGTGAGAACACTCCCAACCTAAACCAAGTCCGCATGGTCAATGACAAGTCTGGCTGGGCAGTCGGAGAATCCGGAACACTGCTTAACACAGCCAATGGTGGAAAATCCTGGACGCAAATCAAGCTTCCATCAGAAACATCGGCAATCGATCTTAATTCCATTTCCGTAGTCGAAGATCGCATTTGGTTTGCCGGCGACCCAGGGACAGTTATATATTCGCTGGACACAAAGACTGGAAAAACAACAACGCACCGGACTCCAATTCGGATGCGCATCAATCAATTGCGTTTTTTAAATGATTCTCACGGTTGGGCAGTCGGTGGCGGTGGGGCGATTATTGCCACCACCGATGGTGGACAAAACTGGCATGCCCAAAGAGGCAAGAAGCAGCGCGTTGCAATGCTCTACATTAGTCTTGACGGCCACTCTATCCCGTTGGAGTTATTGGCGAAGTATTCCATTGAAGAAAACCAAACAGCCGCAGCTTTGGTAATTCAAAAAACAAATCACCAGAACCAAGATCTCGCCCAAGCCACCGAACGGCTCGGCAGCAGCCTTCTTCATTCACTTGGAATTCCAGTGGGAGCTGACCTTAGCTCGACAAGAATTCGGGAAAAGATCTTACAAAAAATCACGCGCTCGATTCGAACAATGCAGCCCAGCGTCGTGGTACTGAATTCACCCGATCCAAGCACCCGTCAGAGTAACAAACTCTCCGCCGAACTATTTTCGCTGGTTAACACAGCGATTAATCATGCCGGCAATGAGCGAATTTTTCCAAGTCAAATTACGGATTTAGGTTTAAAAGCATGGAAAGTTGATCGCTTTGCATTTGAAGATCCGACCGGCGAATCCACCATTGATGCGACACAACTACTTCCCCGATCAGGCGTTTTAATTGAAGACCAAATCGCCCTTAGTCGCGCACTCCTAGGAAAATCTGTGACGAGCGAGCGAGTGCTTCGCTACCGTATCACCCACCTCAGCCAACGCGACAGAATGCAAGCTGGCAATCTTCTTTCAGGACTTGATAAAAGAAAAACAGCGTTACCAAGGAATAGCGCGGACGCGAAGCGCGGTAATTTAAGCATGATTCAAAAAGCGAATTCGAAACAGCAAAAAGTAGAAGAATTCGTTCGTTTTGAACCAACCACATCTCGCGACTTGTTGATCTGGCGACAACAGATTCAAGCGTTTGCCATGCCAATGGAAAAAGGAATTGCCGGAGTATGGTTAATGCAACTCGCCGAACGCTATTTGGCAGTTGGAAAAACAGAACTCGCTGCTCAAACTCACACACTCTTAGTTAACCATTGGGCAAATCATGCATTTGCACCTGCCGCGATGAATTGGCTGGCCAAATATTACAGCAGTGAGGAATTCGCCCAGATCGAATACCGGAATAAAATTAAAAATGGCGAATTAACGGAACTTGGCACACTGACTGAAACACAACGCTTAAAAGAAAGTTTCCAGCCTCGCACTCAGCAAAAGTTGGCTAATGGCAGCTCGCAGATTAAATGGCTACCGAGTGATGCGATGCTAAAATCCAAAGAAAAAAAATCCTCCCCCAGTACTGAGGAACCGGAAGCACAGGAGGCAATCACGACTTCTCCAGTTCGCCCGGATTTTTTTGATCAACGCCTGCAATTGGCAAGTAAAATATTAAATCAAATGAAACAACGCGACCCTGAGTTCGCTGCCGGCCCACAATACAAATTCATGGAATCTCACATCTCTCGGCGACTCAATGGATCGCTGACCAATGAGGGCCGTTACAAATCACTCGCGCAACTTGGCGACGCAAAAGATGCTGGCCTTTCCATAGCTGCCCAACGCGAACTGGCACTCAGTCCCCAACTGGCAGTTTCTTCGCTGGAATTAAAAACCGGCGTTTGCCGCTTCACTGACAAACCGCCCAAGTTGGATGGCAAACTCGACGATTCCTTTTGGCTGAATAGTTTTCAAAAGCACGATGCCATGCAAATGCCGCTCTCAACCACCAACAGCCAATCAACAGCTCCACCGGATCTTGCCTTGTTTGCTTACGATAACAAATATTTTTACGCCGGTTTTCAGTGTCAAAAGATCGCAGGCCAAGCCTACAAGACCTCCAGTCAATCAAGGCCGCGGGATGCGGATCTAACCCACCGCGATCGGGTCGAATTCTCAATTGACGTAGATCGAGACTACCTCTCCCAAAACTGTTTTGTAATCGACCACCGTGGCTGGGTAAAAGAAAGCTGTTCGGGTAGCCTCGGATGGAATCCCAACTGGTTCGTCAGCCAGTCAGAAAACGAAACAACCTGGACGATCGAACTCGCCATTCCGCTAAACTGCTTGGTTCCTGAAAAGATCGCAGCGGACGAGACCGTTTGGGCGCTCAAAATTGCCCGTCGCGGTTATGAGGCGACTAACCTATGGCACGACTCAACGACTCAACCTTTCGCATCGTCGTTGCCCTCGCCGATGGGGATTAGAAATACACTTCAGGCTCGCCCGGTCGATTTTGAGCTGCTTAAATTTATTAGCCACACGCCCGAAACGGTAACCAAACTAACCCTTGGAAACTAACGATAAACCAAAATTATAAATCGTTTCCACTTAGAATTAACCACGCAAACCATGAATCCACTCCAATCGCGAACTATAGTAGACCGAGGGGTTTACTTAGGTATCAGCCATGACGAAACAACCAGAGCCGAATCGGACTGTTATGCCGACTAACGATTCTGCAATGATTTCATCTAGCAATACGTGCCCGGTTTCCGGCGAGTCTTCCAAACTTGTGACCGTAGCACCTAGAAATCGTGCGCCTCAAGATTCAACGGGTGCGATAAAATCGATCCCCTCGATTCACTTAAAGAAGCAGCGTCAGTGTGACCAGTCTTGCAGTTCGCAGACATTGGAGAGTTTTTTACTTTCTCATCGGCCACAACCCAATCTCGCTGTGCCTCAAATTAATGCCTCCGACGAGGCGGAACTAGCCGAAAACAGTTCCATCCGCGGGAGAATTGAATCTCACCGCAACCCTCTCTCGTCCGTACTGATCAGCACGGTCATTCACCTCTCGCTGTTTTTAGCGCTCGCTTGGTTCGTGCTGGCAATGGACAAACCCGTCACGACGATCAGCTTGGTAGCGACTCCTGATGCCAATCCAATTCTGGAAAATCTAAACCAAGCTGATCTGCAATTGGTTGAACTCGAAGTCCCGATAGATAACCCATCACCGATGGAAATGCTCGCCGATGCAACGGCGACCGAAAATTCCATCAATGCAGACAATTTACCGATCGTCTCACCCAGCGTTGCTAACCCAGCAATCAATCCTAACAGAGCAGAAAACAATCCAGCCAACGAGGTAGGGATGCTTCCGACAGGAGGAGGTTTGGAGGGACGGGCATCGGACGCCAGAGCAAGACTTGCAGCCCTGAGGGGCGGCACACTGGCAAGTGAAGCAGCAGTCGAAGAAGGCTTGCGATGGATCATTAATCATCAACGAGAAGACGGCAGTTGGAGATTCCTCCACGACCAACAAAGCTGCCAAGGCAATTGCAAAAATGAAGGCACAAACGAGGCATCAACCGCGGCAACGGGCCTGGCACTGATGTCGTTGCTGGGAGCTGGATACACTCATCAAACGGGACCTTACCAACCACAAATTCAGAAAGGTCTTCAATATTTAAGATCAAAAATGAGAATCACCGCCCGTGGAGGCAGCCTCACTTCTGGCGACAAGGGCATGTACGCCCACGCAATTGCCACCATCGCGTTAAGCGAAGCTAGTGCCATGACCGGGGACAGCGGACTGGGCAAAGCCGCCGACCTAGCGAGACAGTACATCGAAACGGCACAACATAAAGCGGGAGGGTGGCGGTACGACCCGGGATCGCCCGGAGATATGACAGTCACCGGATGGCAAATTATGGCCCTAAAAAGCTGCCAACTTTCGGGCTCGCGGCTCGGTGATCTAACTATGATGCAAGCAGAACAATTTGTCGACTCACTCGCTACTTCCAATGGCCGGTTTGGATACAACACGGATGATTCACTGGAAAATTCAGCAACTACAACCGCCATCGGCGTGCTTTCCAAAATGTACTTAGGTGCTGGAACAAATGCGGGTGCACTCGAACAGGCAACGCGGTTCTTATCTGACCACGGACCTTCAAAAAACAATGTCTATTTCAACTACTACGCGACTCAGGTCCTCCACCACCGCAGCGACCCACGCTGGGACAACTGGAATGAAAAGATGAGAGAACATTTAGTTACCAGCCAAGATCAAAGCGATACCCACCAGGCGGGAAGTTGGTATTTCCCCGACCCCCACGGCAAGGTCGGCGGACGCTTGTATACGACAGCCATGGCTGTCATGATTCTTGAAGTTTATTACCGCTATTTACCACTTTACGAGAATGACGCGGTGCAAATAAACCGCTAACATAAGAAGTGGCAGAATACGCCACAACCTGCTTCAACCAATCGTAAATACTGGTTTTTCGCAACCCTTTCGATTATGAATCCTGTCATTCCCGTTCTCGATTTAATGATTAGCCAGGTCGTTTTAGCGGCTCAGGGTGACCGGGAAACTTACCGGCCAGTTCACTCAAAATTGACCCAAAGTAGTCGACCGATCGACGTTGCCAAGGCAATCTTCAATCAAACCGGATGTGACGTTCTCTATCTCGCTGACATCGACAGCTTCAATGGAGCTAATCCCAATTGGAGGGTTTACAACGATCTACTGAACGCAGGATTTGGACTGTGGATCGATGCTAACTGGGTGAGCAGCGATCAATACCAGCAAATCGTTGAGAAAATTCCGCAGCGGGAACGATTGAAAATCATTCTTTCGTCGGAAACACTCGCCAATTTGGCCGACATGGATTTACTCACGAAACTGATCGACCTCAACATAACGCCGATTTTCAGCCTCGACAGGAAAGCAGGCAAGCTAGTCACGCAACCTGGAAACCTCGCCGACGCTTCCTCACTCGAGTTAATCCAGCACGCTTTCGAAAAGGGTGTCCGCGAACTAATACTACTTGATCTGGAATCAGTCGGAACGATGGTGGGAATTGGAAATTCTGAAAACGGACTGGGCTCACTCATTCAAGAAATTAAACAAGAACTGCCCGAAATCAAAATAACCTCGGGGGGAGGAGTGAGACACGCCAGCGATATTCAATCACTGCTCGAACTTGGCTGTGAACATGCCCTCGTCGCTTCGGCCATTCACCAGTGCAAACTTACCCCGGATGATATCTCTGACCTCACTTCTCTCAGAAAAACGACACAGGCTTTTTCCTCCTAGTATCGAGCAACAATCGCTAGTCTAAACCTCGTGATATTACCAACCGTGGCTTCCAGAACTTTTGACATTTCATTCGTATGGAAGTCGAAAGCCTGCTAGCAGATCAGCCGTTTGATGTGCCAGCAACTCAAATCATTAATTTCTCATTTGCAACCAAGATTTGGATTGATTTAAAAACTGGTAATCTTTACAAACCATGTTGCAAAAGTTGCGTTCCAAGCAGAGCGTGAAGAAGAGCAAACGGCAACGAAATTAGGGTTTTACTTGATTCTGCTGGGAAGCTTTTTTTTACATTCAAAATTTGAGTTTGGCACGAAGCTTGCGTTGTAGATTAAAACGACTCGCGGCAAACTCGCTGCATTTCAATCATACTTGCCGGTGAAGGATCACCTAGGCTTACAATCAACCCAATACGTTTCGTCAGTCAGGGAGGACGAGTTTTGAAATCGAACATTTACAAATTGGCATTAATTACTGCATTCGCAATTACACTTCCGTTGACCGGTGGTGTCGCTCAAGCACAAGAACCCGGTATCGTTGCAATTCTAGACGTGGCTGCCGTTTTCCAAAAAAATCTAGAATTTAATACCCAGATGGAAGAGATTAAGAAAGAAGCAGAGCAACTAAAACTGCAAATCACTGAGCAATCAAAAATCATCCAGAGTAGAGCGGCCGAAATCAGCGCCATGGAAAGTGGCGCTGATCGATTTCAACAAGAAGCTGACCTTGAGCAACAACAGGCACAACTGAAAACTCAGGCTCGACAGGCTGAAACGAACCTGCTCAATCGCGAAGCACAGATTTACTACGTCACTTATCAGAAACTACAATCCGTTGTGCAAGCTGTCGCCAAGGCCAATGGAATCGGTCTAGTTCTGCGATTTGACAGCTCACCCGTCAATGGCAATGTCAGACCAGAAGTCATTAAAGCAGTGAATCGATCAGTTGTTTATAACGATCGATTGGATCTCACCACACTCATTACTGATCAAATGGGGCCTCAGGTAGTGGCAGACAGTCAGCCCACACAAATCAAGTAATGGTATGGCAAGGCTTACCTTAAGAATTTTCAAAAAGCGGCTTGTTCCAACAAGCCGCTTTTTTTGTTTCAGGCAATCCTTGAGACCCTTCAACTAAACAGCCTAAACCACCTGACTTGGCTTGGCGCAATCTTAAACGAAAGTAAACCAATGCTTGTTGAATCCATGATCAGAGAGCGGATGTTTCTCACTTGTCATCCATTGGATTCATGTTAAAACCAAAATTCGTGTCACTCGCTTCCACCATTCAGCACGCCCATCCATATACCAAATGAATGTTATAGTTTTTGAAGATTCGGGCGTTGAAAATCTCTATCCTGTCACGACCGGCCGCCCCGCATACGCTGTCACATGCGGAAGTCTGCGCTTAATTGATTTTTTAAAATCCCTGAATTCCAGAATGATCGGAATCGTCCGGCCTTTTCTCGAACGAATTCAGATGCTCGATTTTCCTGAACTGGAACAATCGATCGACCTCTCTCAACGATGGACACTCATCGTCAACGCGCGTCTCGCGCCAACGGTAAAAAACTGGGAGAAGATCTCTGCGTTAATGGAATCGTCGAATCAACTGCTCCCAGAAGGCATTTTGATTCGAGTTGGCTGGGCAACCGCTGCTGCAATTATTCCAACTAGTGCTCTGCAAGGTTACCCGCTTATTTCTGCCTGTTTCGCTCGGAACTTCTTCAAAAACGCTCAATCTTCCACAGTTTTTCAATCTGGTCTGTCTCAGTAACGGCTGCGAACTTATCATGACAGCATCTAATTTCAATTCCACAATCATTTCGAATCCCAATGTCGCTTTCTCAACTGTTTGAAAAGAAACAAGTCACCTCCTATGAGTTGTTTCCACCCAAAACACCCGCTGGTGAAAAAAGTCTTCGCCGCCACGTCAAACAACTGATGCAGTTTTCACCGGACTTTGTTACTTGCACCTACGGAGCTGGTGG
>CALKNI010000097.1 GCA_938091115.1 uncultured Pirellulaceae bacterium
CTACCCAATCAAAAGCGGGCACTTTTCATTCAGCCCTAACCAAGACAGCTTGGGGAATACACTCGGCGTTCCGGGCAAGGTGTCATAGGCTGAGCTCGGATCAAGTCAGGATCGACCGAACGATCAGGTAGCCCAGAGAAAAAATACCAGCATCCACTATCATGTGGCTCAGCCAAGGAGCCATAAGACGGTCTGTTTTTTCATATTGCCAGGCCCAGAATACACCGCCGACTGCAATGCAAATTGAAAATAAATATGTTGTGCCCGACCAGGCGAAAAAGGCACCAAGTAGAACGACATGATGGGCCATGAATCCAAGTCCTGAAATGATCATTGCAAACTCTGGCCGCACCAATTTTTTCAAAAGGTCAAATACGAACCATCGCCAGTAGTATTCCTCAAGGAATGAATGACAGAGGGCGTAAAAAACTCCCAGTGCGAAATATTGCCAGTAGTTCTGGATGCCCATGTCAATTACTTTTTCTTGCACAAGGATCGAAAGCTGGTCTCCCAGTTCGGTGCCCCTGATCAAAAATAGATAGATTCCAAACATGGCGATGACGACCAAAAGCCCGAAAGTAACGCCGATCCCATTGGCGTGTTTTGAATTCCAATGTTGATCAAAAGAAGAGTCAGTTTTTTCTCGTGCGTTTTTCACGAATGGCGACAAAGTGGGCAATCGATTGCGATACCAAAGCCAAACCCAGGCAACTGGAAATCCGAATTGAATTATTTTTCCAATCGCAAAGGCGATTTGTTGAAATTGAGCGTTAGCTTCCTCGAGCCATTCAAAATAAATCAGAGTGACCAGAGTTGGGAACGTAATGGCGAATGCAAGAGCGATTAAATCTCGAGTGCGGCCAGGGTGGACAGCAGGTGGGGAATCGATCATTTGCTCAACATTATCGTGAATTTGTGACGACTTTGTGAATCGCATTAGCGACGAGTTTCAGGGTGTCCTCCGGTTCCAAGAGGATCGGATGGTGAAGCACAATCGTTTGCTGGCTGGCGATTTGGCAGTTGACCAGGGTCCCTGTTTTCCGGCAACGACGCGGTGAGCGTCTAAGAAAGCCCCGGAAGCCTTCACCGATGGGAAGCCCTTCCGCCTTGAGTGCGCTGACCAACTCGGATCTCGACCAACCAGGTGTTCTGTCCTTTAGTAGCCAGGGCACTTTGTAGTAGGCGGGCGTACCGCCGTCGACGATTTGCTGCAACCCGACTAATTCGTCCAGTGACGAGATAGCGTCAATTAATTGTGTCGCATTTCGGTGACGGACTTCAGTCATTTCAGGCAGGGTATCAAATTGGGGGCAAAGTGTGGCTGCCTGTAATTGGCACATTGGAAAGGCATCATTGCCACGTTGAGCAAAAATTTTTGCCCTTTGAAGAATATCAGAACGATCCGTCAGAATAGCGCCCCCGCGCCCTGCCGAAAGAAGTTTACTTCCCCCGAAGCTGAGCGCGGACACATCGCACCAATTTCCCAGAGGCTTTCCATGAAGCTTGCCACCAGGGACTTGGCACGCGTCCTCAATGATTATGATCGGTTTGTCTGCATTAAGATTGTAATCACGAATGACTGACTGAATTTGTTCGAGGTCAGCAATTTGACCATGAAGATGCGAGACAATTATGGCAGATGTTTGAGTGGTTAATGCTTCTGTGAGTTGCTCGGCATTAAGCACCCACCCGTTGGGTACCACGTCGACGAGTACAGGGCGGGCGCCAATCGCCTCAATCGCACGAAAGTTGCCGGGAAAATCATACCCAGCAAGAATTACTTCCGAGTCGGCTTGTACGCCCGCACCTCGGAGGGCTAATTCGACGGCGATGGTGCCGCTGGAACAAAGCATGGCCTCTTTGGATTGGAAGTTGTGTTTCAGGAGTTCGATAAGGTCTCTTGTCCAACGTCCATCGTATTGTCCCCAAGAGCCATCGCCCATTGCCTCTGACACAGCATTGCGAATCGCCTCGTTGGCAAAAGGCCACTGAAACGTTGCAGAATCCACCGAAGGTGGGCCGCCATCGATCGCAAGCATTACTTTTGTCAACTTGTCACCACTAAGAAATTAGGTTGTTGAGTTGTACACAAATGAACGGTTTGGGAAAACTAAAAGTAGTTTAGTGAACGAGCCCTGTGATTTTTCAATTATAAAGTATAATCGCCTTTTTAACCGGCAGCACATCGGAAATTAAAATGAAACCCATCCGTTTTATCATGATCGGCGGATTTCTTGGCGCGGGCAAAACGACCACTATTGGGCGTTTGGCCGCACATTACGTCCAGAAAGGCCTTAATGTCGCTCTCGTTACCAACGATCAGGCATATGATTTAGTAGATACGCAAACTTTAAGGGCTAAGGGATTCCAAGTGGGTGAGGTTCCTGGAGCCTGCTTTTGCTGCAAATTTGATGATCTAATTTCCACGGTGGGGACACTTTCGGAAGAAAAAACCCCGGATATTGTTATTGCCGAGCCCGTAGGCAGTTGTACCGATCTTGTTGCGACCGTAATTCAGCCAATGCGGGAGCTATTTGGCGATCGGTTTGAGATGGGTCCGCTTGTGGTGTTGTTGAAACCAAGCCATGGTCGAAAAATTCTTTCTGCAAGTCAGGGAAAAGGGTTCTCCCCCAAAGCCGAGTATATTTTTCTAAAGCAACTCGAAGAAGCGGATTCCATTGCAATCAACAAAATCGACAGTTTGGCCGAGGAAGTCCAGGAGGAACTTTTGGGGTTGGTGCGTGCTCGTTTTAAGAATGTACCTACCTTCGGTTTTAGCGCTCGCGAAGGGATTGGTTTGGATCGCCTGCTTGAGGCCGTTGAGTCCGAACCGGTTCAACGCGATCGCATGATGGATATGGACTACGTGACCTATGCAGAAGGCGAAGCTGAGTTGGGCTGGTTAAATTGTCAAATCCAGGCCGCCTCTGAGGTAAGGTTCGATCTAGATCAACTAGTTTTACGAATCGTTGACGACATTAGTCAGGAGTTGAATCGGTCAGATTGCGAAATTGCCCATTTGAAGGTTCTAGGGCAAACATTGAATGATTCGGCGGTAGCGAATCGCGTGGGATCCACGACCGAGAGTGAGCTAAGCTTGGCCAGTGAAATTAAAACCACCTCGGCAGACTTGTTGGTCAATGCGAGAGTGGCCTCAAGCCCGGAGCTATTGGAGTCAATAGTCAGTCGTGTCGCTTGTGGACTCGCGAGTGAACTGAGCGTTTCCTTAACTGTTGGGCAAATGCAAAGTTTCCGCCCCGGGAAGCCGGAGCCGACGCACCGAGCAAGCTAACTTGTCGATTTGGCGATTCTGAATCCGGTAGGTTTTCTAACTTCGCTGAAGCGTTCGTTTATAGAAACGACTTCAGCGTCTTAAGATCCGTTTCAATCGCCTGCCAATGCTCGGGAACCAGTTCAGGTTTTTTATGGTCAAGGTATTCTTCGTGAAGTGAGATAGGACCATTGAACTTTTTGGTTTTGAGTTTTTTGAAGAAATCTTTTGGCACTAATCCAGTACCCAGAGGGACGTTTCGCGTTTTTTTACCTTCCCAAACGAAATCTTTGACGTAAACCGAGTCGACGTGTGGCCAGATCAAATCAAAAGTGATGGGCCAGCTCATCCCTCCTTCGACAGCAGCATGTCGAATGTCATAGGCGACTCCAATTTCAGTTGGCGCAATCCCTTTAAGTGCGATGCTCAGATCCCAGATCGGCGCCCCAAAATTGTTTTTCCCCGCGTGGTTTTGGTATACGGCTGTGATTCCTAAATCACGATTAAGAGCAGCCAGTTCCATTAACTGCGATCGCCAATTTTCTATTTGCTTCATGACTGGCAGCTGGAGATCGTACTTAAGATATTTCATGCGATATCTCTCGACTCCAAGAGAAGCAGCGACCTTGAGGACATTTTGCGATACTGGGTCTGAGGCATCGTTGATGTCGCTTGTAAGAATGGTGATCTTGAGATTTCGTTTCGCCAAAATTTCTACCAGTTGCGGAAGTTTGTCCGATACTTCGGTCGGATCGATGTGCCCGCCTTTGCGAATGGGAGCCTCGATTCCATCAAATCCAAGGGCGGCAATCTGATCGGCCAGATCATCAAAACTAATTGAATTAAAGGGTTTGGTGAAAACGCAAATTGCCGAACGAGCGGATGCTGGGATGGGAGTCTGCGGAAGGATCGTGTCCGATGAAATGGGACCTGGGTGACTGAGTGCCGCGGTTGCCAGAGTTCCAAAGCAGCTCGCGACTGCAGTTCGGCGTGTAATCTTATTCAACATCGTGATAGTCGCCATTTAATGGGGAAAATTCAAATCTAAGATGGGCAGTTGCCGCTTGCTAGCGTAATCGCAGTTGACGAAACACTGGCGGGTAAAGTACCTCTATATTCTGTCCTGCAGGATAATGCTTTGTAAAGCTGATTGGGAGTTGCAATTTCCTAAGAATTTTTGAATTGAAAATTAATTGCCCGAAATTCAATCGTGAAATCTAGCCGCAGCGTTCAACTAGAAATTTTCGAGAATTCAGAATTCCCAGAGGTATCCAAGACGGCGATGCGTTTTTCTTTTAAAGCAATTACCAATTCGAACGGTTGCAGTCATTTTCAAATTTTGATGGGATTGCTTTGTCTTGTTGGATTGAATACTGGATGTGCCGTAACCCAAATGCAGTTAGTTAAATTGAGCGGTATCGGACACGAAGGTTTAGTCGAAATTGAACCTGTTGAGTCGAAGTCGCGAAGGCGGATTAGGAGAAGATGGCGGCATCAAACCCCCGCGCCATCCGATGAGATAATGTCCATCATCCGTCAGTATGGACTTTCAAATTCTTATCTTGCGGATCCGCTTCAGGCTACTCATGAGCTACAAGCTCTTGCCGAGAGTTCATTAACTGCTGAGGGGCTTTATGCGGCTGCACAACTAGCGAGAACCCATGCCCAGTGGGCTGAGTATATCGGTGAGGCAGCGATTGCATTCGAGATGAATAAGATTGCGCTCGAGTCCGCCAGCTTGTATATTTTTGATTCATCTGTGGTGAAGGAATCGGAGGCAAACGGGCGAGAATTTTATATTCGTCAGACGTATAATAAATCACTCGAAGGATTCCTCTCGGCGCTGATCGCCCGGCACGAATTACCTGGGATAGGTTCCGGTAAAATCATGAATCGGTCAGCAGGCTATGAAATTGAGCTTGAGATTAAGGGGCGCTGGCGAAATGTTAATTTTGCTGAATTAGTCCTGTCGCGTGATTTTGAAGTAGGGCGGTTTGAAAACCAATTTCGGACGGAGGGGCAAGGTTGGGGGATTCCTCTCATCGCGGTCAGGAATCGACAATTGAGTTCAGATCCGGATGAAATGTACTATCCGGAAAAGCTTCCAATGCCGATGACAGCTGTTTTTCAAATGGCCCGTTCTGGGGAAGAGACAGGTGGGGCGCCGAGTCAACCGAACACCAATAAATCTAAGCTCATGCGAGGAAAGCTAATCTTGTTTGATCCGCTCGAGCAGGCGACGGTCACTGTTGGTCGGCATCAATTGGAATTAGAAAGCGATATTACGACGCCACTGGCGTACGGGTTGAAGGACCCCTTTTTGAATAAAGAGCTGAATGCAACGATTTCGCTTTTTAACCCTGAATATGCTCACGATAGCTACGGGTTGTTTATGGTCGAGCCATTTGATCCTGACAAAATACCTGTCATTTTCGTACACGGGTTCTGGTCCAGCGCGACGACGTGGGTGCATATGCTCAATGGGTTGAGGGGATCCCCTGAAATTCAAAAAAACTTCCAATTTTGGTTTTATTCGTATCCGACTGGAAAGCCATTTTGGGAATCTGCCCGCGAATTACGAAGCGACTTGGCAGAAATGGTAGATTCGGTGGATCCTCATCATGAGTCGATTTGTCGCGATGAAGCGGTAATGGTGGGACACAGCATGGGTGGCTTGCTTTCATTGATGCAGACATTCGACAGTGGGGACGAATTTTGGAAATTAAACAGTGATTATCCGCTAAGTGGTTTTCAAGGTGATTCTGAGTCGCTGGCCTTGCTAAGGGATACGTTTTATTTTCGGAAGAACCCGTCCATTGATCGGGTGATCACGATTGCAACTCCCTTTGGTGGAAGTCGGTATTCAAACCAAGCGACCCAGTGGTTGGGCGAGAAAATTATATCGGGGAATCAACAAGAATCGATCGATTTACAGGAATTGGTTGAGTCTAATCGTGGGAAATGGAAGTCGGAGTCATTGGTCGAATTTACGACGAGTATCGAATCCCTGCATCCCCAAAACCCTGCCATAAATATCTTCAATGAGCGTTTGGGAACGAGCTACGTTAAGTTGCACAATATTGCTGGACTGGTCGAGGAAAAGTCGATCTTTCCTAAGTCGAAGGCTAAGTTTGCGAATGACGATGGGGTCGTTGATGTCAAGGATGCTATTAGTGCAGTCGCCATTTCAAAGAAATTTGTACCATCTGAGCATAACCACGTTCATCAGCACCCGGAGACTATCGAGGAGGTGTGCCGTTTGTTAAGAGTGCATTTGAAACAGCGGCAGCAGGCTGCAGGTAGTCCTCCCGTAATTCCAATTTCATCGGCGGAGACAGCGGCTGGAACGGGTGTTCAGTTTCGGTTCCAAGATAACGTTAACTCTCTTCGTTAAGAGACGTCTCCATTAGAAGAGGTTTAAGGGTCAGCAGGAATTTGATACCCGCTATGAAAGAGTGTGCGGGGAATTGCCGAAAATTTGAAGGGCCTTAGTCAGGCGGTGCGGCAATCAAAGTAACTAATTGCAGCATCCGTGCTGCATGATTAGTTCTGTTATTGGTTTTAATCCAAAATAGGTTTAAGCCAAAATAGTGATCGGCTCATTCAACGTCATTGTTACAGAATTCACTTTTTTGTCTTCGCAGTTAGCTGGTCGACAATTTCTTTCAACCGATTGTGCTGAAGTTGTGTCGGAAGGGTGCCGCGGAATCGTAAAGAATGGGTTTCCGGTTGTCTCGCGGTTGGTGGTTGATGGATTTGCCGCTGCTGCTTCGTCAGGCTGCTTAGAGGTTGTAAAGATTTAAACGATTCTCGATTGGTCGAGGCGTGTTTGTCGCCATCGTGATTGCTAAAAACCACAGTCATTTCACTCTGAGGTTCTACTGAATTAGCAAACTTGGTCTTTGGTGATTCGTGGCGAGGGAGTTCTCCTCGCAGGACGTTCACCTCTCTTGGCGCCTCGATGCCCAGTCGGACCGTGTTGCCCTTTATTTTGACAACCGTAATCTTGATGTTGTCACCAATTATGATTTCCTGGTTTTGCTTCCGTGATAATACAAGCATTCTTTCATTCCTTTGCGAGCAGTAATAGATGTCACATGACAAACGTCTTGCCATGAACTATACAACTGCAGGAGTCATGCCAAAACGAAAATTATGTGGGCAACTAGGTGCTAATGGACATGAACTTGCGAAAAAACACTGGCCGATAATTTTCGCTAGCACTCCTGGGTGGGCCTTTACTTGCTGCAGAGGTCTCAAAATGTGAAATTAATTCACACTTTGTAACAATTTCCTTCAAGTTTCAGGCATGATTGTGGACTCAATGGCAACCGTCCGTTCGCCGTTTTGTCAGGCGTTGTAATTATCACCGGTTCGCTTGGACAATTGGTCTCTAAGTCTCGCGGCGGCTTCGTAGTCTTCGTTTCTGATAGCCGTCTCAAGTTGTTCCTTTGCGGTCGGCCCTACTTCATACTTTTCCCGCAGTCCCTCGCGGAATTCGGTTAGACGTTGCACCAGTTCATCTTCGTCAAACTGTTCCTCCGCATCGTATTCAGTGAACAATTTGCGTAGTCGGATAAGGCCAGTGTTGACTTCGTCGATTGCGAATTCAGCCGTATCGATTGATTCAGTACCATTTGCATTTTCACCGGAATCTTCTTCTTGATTAATGAACGCTAATGCGGCTGCCTGAGTACGGTGGTAAAGCACAAACGGTCGGTATTGTTCGTGAGAAATTGTCCATTGCTCGTCACTGGAGTGTCGCTTGCAAAAATCCATCAACGCAAGCGTATGATCAGCGTCTCGAACTGCGAGATCAAATTCTTTTAATTGCAACCAACAAACGCGACGGTGGTAAAACTGGACGAATTCCCGATCGACTTCGAGACAGCTGTCCTCGTCTAACTCAAATTTATCCTCGGATTGATTCGACTGCACACGTAGGAATTCATAGTACGTCGTCGCTCCATGGAATCGATTGCCGTCTGGCCGCCCATCGGTTTCAAGCTGAAGAATTCCCATATCGACACGCATCTGAAGAACTCGACGCTGGGCCGACTCCAGTAATCGCACATTGACGCTTTGTGGATCAAAGGGCCATTGCTTTAAAATTTCATCTATGTCTTGTTCCCGTTCCATATTCTCGTCTCGAGTTATCTTTCTGCCGTTCATACTATAACATTTTTCGTTTGCCGGGTTGGGAAAGTGAAGCCTGTTCCCCGGGGCCAATGGGCAAGCTTAGTGGAATATCCCAAGAACCCTCTAAACCGGAAAGCTTGAGCCTAAAAGAATTGTTCAATAACTTCTATCCCGAGCAAAATAAAAATCTTCCTTGCTCTGGGGGAACGAGTGGCTTTTTGCGAAGGACATGAATTTTGACGGTTGTTGTAAGGGATTGGGGAATCAAAAACTTTTGCTTAATTTTCATCGATCGACAGGACGCTTTGGCGTTGCCTTGCAAGTCTGAGTAATGAAGTCAAATTATTCTTCGTTTTTTAATTTCTTGCGAGATTTTTTAATTTCTGATTTTTGCTTCTTCTCCGTAAGACGCCGTCGCACCGAACCGGCGGTGGGCTGGGTTTTTTTTCTCGATTTTGGCGGTTCGGCTACCTGAACGATTAGTTCACGAAGTTTGTTTAGACAGTCCGCTACGTTTCGGCCTTGATCACGGAACCGATGGCTTGAGATCACAAAGTCATTCTCCTGGTTGATACGATTTGCATATTTTTTAATGAATCGAATGCGGACTGCGTCGGGGAGTGACTTGCATTTTGCAGGAGACCATTTGAGAATTGCTTTCGAATTAACTTTGTTTACATTCTGTCCGCCTGGTCCGGGTGACCTCGCGAAGCTGAATTTAAATTCCGTGAGGCGAATCGAGATTTTTCGGTTAACCTTAAACATTTTTAGGCCTTAGCATTTAAGCTTTCAACATTGTTAAGTATCCCAACCCGTTTGAATACAAACTGCCAAAATCCTTGCTCCCGCTTGGTCGTTACTGGCTGTCCTAATCATAGAAAGAAATGATATGAAGTTGAATCACGTCTGTTCAATTTTCTTTATTTTTGTTACCGGTTTCTGTTACTCGGTAGTGGCAGACGGCAATGACGGGACGCAACAGGCCTCCGCAAATCCAACATTGGAAAGGCATGACTGGCCAAAATTTTTAGGGCCGAGCGGTGATGGGAAATCCACAGAAAAGAATATTCTTACTGACTGGGCTGATGGCAAATTAAAACTCCGCTGGAAAATAGAAACGGGTGAGGGGTACGCCATGGGGAGTGTTGCGAAAGGTAGGTTCTACCACTTCGGCAGAGTGAAAGGTCGAGCCAGTCTGAGATGCTTTAATGCATCAACCGGTGCGGAACATTGGGAGTTTACGTACGAATCTGAATATCAGGATCTTTACGGGTATGACTCGGGTCCACGTACAAGCCCAATTATTGAAGATGGCTTGGTGTATGTTTACGGTGTGGAAGGGATGTTGCACTGCCTCGATTCGTTATCGGGCGAAGTCGTTTGGAAGCAAAATTTGAACGAGCGTTTTGGGGTGATCCAGAATTTTTTTGGCGTTGCGAGCACACCGGTAATCTTTGAAGAACTGATTTTAGTTATGGTGGGCGGAAGTCCCGAAGAGTCTCGGAAGGCGCCGCCGGGTGCCTTGGGGCAAGTCAAACCGAATCAGTCGGGTATTTGTGCGTTTAACAAAAAGACGGGCGAGCTTGCCTATGTTTGTGTCGATGATCTTGCCAGTTACTCTTCGCTGAAATTGTCAGTCTTGCGCGGCGAAACCGTGTTGTTAGCGTGGATGAGAGATTCTCTGTTTGGGGTGAATCCGCGGTCGGGCGAGGTTAAATTTGAGTATCCCTGGCGGGCTCGAATTCTCGAGAGCGTCAACGCAAGCATGCCGGTAGTACACGATGGAAAAGTTTTGCTGTCCGAGTGTTATGGCAAGGGGGCTGTGTTACTTGATCCGGCGAAGATCAATTCGGTGACGGGAAAAAACAAACCGGCAGTTGTTTGGAGTGACGAGGGACGACGTGCGAAGTCAATGGCAGCGCATTGGAACACACCAATCGTGGTAGGAGATGCGATGTTTGGTTGCAGTGGTCGCCACTCAGCTCAGGCTGAGTTAAAGTGTGTAGATTGGAAAACAGGAGATGTGAACTGGACGCAGCGGGGTCTTGCAAGAAGTTCACTTACCTATGTCGACGGACATTTTGTGGTTCTCGGCGAGCAGGGCCGGCTATTGCTGATTAGGGCTGATTCGAATGAGTTTTCCCCAGTGACGGAATACTCTTCAGGTGAGGGGGAGAACGGTGTCCGATTCAAATCACCGTGCTGGGCAGCTCCAATTGTCTCCAACGGAATGCTTTATGTTCGCGGGAAGGATCAGCTCGTCTGTTTTCAACTGATGGATGATGAGCAGCTAAACAAATGAAATTAGGTTGATTGAAAAACAAATTAATCGATTTGTCGTTGGTCAATTCGTAAAGTATTTGAACTGAAGTTAGCCGGGCGGGATTCAAGCATCTCGGAAATCTTTTGCGATCCCAGATAGTCGACCGTGTCATCCAGAAGTGAAAAATAATCTAAATCTTTAACGCCGGACCCGTGGACTTCAAGCTCATACTTTCCCGAGTAGCCAATCCCTTGAAGTTTTCCGAGCCAGGCTTCAATGGGAGCTTCGCCTTTGCCGAGAGGGAGTCGGAAAGAATCGTGGCCTTGCCTTGAGTTTTCGGTTTTTTCCACCAAGAGTTTTCGGTCCGCAAGTTGAACAAGCAGCAACCGCTCGATCCGATTTTCCAAGGTTTCAAAAAGTTCGGCATCGAAACCAAAGTGGTATAAGTCGAAAACCCAACCCACAGATTCTGTTGGAAATTTATCCATCAATTCGAATGAATCTTCGAGGCGTTCCAAGTAGGTCCAGGAGGCAGCATTTCGAGTAAGCATTGGCTCGATTGCCAGTTTGACACCGTAGTCTGCAGCAACGGGCGACAGTTGTGACAGTGCCGAATTCATTAATCGGGATGCGTTGCTAGTCGTGTGGCCGTTGCGAGAGCCGGGATGAATGATAAGGCAGTCTGCATCAACTTGGCTTGCCAGATGGATCGACTCAATGGCATCCTCGATCGCGTCAGAGAATGTTCGACCATCCCCAGTAAACCCCCCTGCCCAATGCACGCTAGATACCGACATTTTTTTTTCATAGAGAAGATCAATCGCTTCTGATCTTCCAAAGTCGTCAATTTTTTGGCGCCACAGCCCAATCGATTCGAAGCCGAGGGTGGAATAACGGATCACATCTTCATAAAAAGACCACCGATAGGTTGAAAACTGACAGACTGAAACTCGTGGATCAACATCCATCCGCATAATGCTTACCAGACTGATAAAAAAGGTTCGGTAAAACGGTTTATTATGTGCGAACTCTCGAAAGCGAACGCGTGCCGCCAAGTATGCCGGACTAAACGAAAACTGTAAACCTAAATGAAGAAAAAAAATGAACTTGAGTTGGCTCATTCGATCAACTGCATCCGCGAGGTCGATCTGCTGGGGAAACCGGTTAGATTCCATCAGAAGTTGAGTTCAACTGGAATTCGGTTTGTCATCGTAATTGATAATTGAATTTAGAATAACAGCAAATGAAAAGGCGCGGGGACTTGATTTAGCGTAGCCTGGTCAACAACTCATGAACTGAACGGTATTTTGACTCCCCTTGCTATTGTTTGGGGATCTGACGGCATTTCGTTTTAAACCCAGAGAATGATAGCAGCATGCGTTTGGAAGAAAGAAGGGACTGTGTAAGCCAATTTCTGCAGATGAACGAATTGTTACGAGTAAACGTTCAATTTTCGTTTTGTTGTTTGTGGCCTCTATTTACGCCGTCCAAACACTGTATCCAGCTATAGCGCCGCAAGTAACCCAGAATAGAACAAACTGAGCCAATAGAACGAGAACCGGGAGTGCGAGTAGCCAAAGCAGGCACGACCATACGGTCAATGGTCGCGTCCAGACACTGTCTTTTTCCTCGCCCTTTTCCTGTTGTGTCGGCTCGTATGAGTTTTGCTTTTCTTCCATGTCCTAAAGCCCACCTAACGCAAAAAAGCCCCCGCATATCTCAACTAAGAGAAACGCAGGGGCATAGGTTATTGGACCCATTGAGGGGCCGAGGACTCCATCGAGAGGCTATGTCTGTTTATGTGGTTAAAAGTAAGCAAAAAAATCCGAGCGATTCCGGCTGGTATCCTATCGCATAAACGAATCAAGGTTCAGCGAATCAAGTTTGGGTTATTGGGAGAAGCTTCCCGTTGTCGAGATTTTTCTTCTTCGTTCGTTGTTTTGATGAGCACGTTTACATTGCTAAGCATCTTGTTGCCGATTTGTAGTTTTGGCATTAGAGCTTGGTTCAATGAGGTGAGTTGGCTTTCAAGTTTTTGTTTAAGACGACTTTCAATCTGCTGAATGTTTCGGTTGGCATTCTTTCGGAGTGTTTCATTTGCTGCTTTGGCAAATTTTTCGCCAAGGTCACTGGTGAATTCAATGCGATAATTATCGATGCTACCAGAAAGATAGACCGCCGTTTCAAACGATTCGACTGAGGCCACACCTTGATTTAGCTGGAGTGCGACATCCTTGCCTCCGACGAGTTCGTTGAGCTTGTCTACGTGCAGAGCGACGTTGGCGTGTCGGAAGATTAGTTTTCCAGTGAGTTGATTTCCGGTCGCGGTCAATTCAATATCCGCTTGAATTTGACTTCCGCCACCGAGTGTCACGAGTAGGCTGTTGTCGTCTCCGAGTAGTTTTTCACTCAGGATGAAGTGCGGGCATTGAAGCTTGAGTAGGTCTTGGGAGATTGGGGTTCTGCGGTCGAGAGTGCAGTTCGCGATAAAGTGTTGGGCTCCTTGAGCTCGAAGATTGATGGTTGTGGGCAAATCGTGTAGGTGAGGTTCTGGAGTAAGGTTTTCCACAGTGCCATAGAATTTCATGTGTTCATTGGCAAAACGCCCTTCGCCATCGATTTTTAAATTTTCAATCAGAATGCTAGGTTTCTTAGCAGCAACTCCGGGTAGGTTCAAGTTCGTTCCGCGTATCGGTGTGGGTGCGAAAGACGTTTGCGGGTCGGGGATTGAGTTCCGGAAAACTTTGAACCAGTCTACGATTTCAGCAACTCGTTCTTCCTGGAGTTGCGTTAACAGTAATTTTGAGATTGCTTCACCTTCAAAAGGGGCCGTCGATGAAAATTCTCTCAGTTTAAGAATTTCGTTTTCGTAGTCGAGTCTCATACGCTCTCGATATTGCATGGCTTCACGCTCGAGGCTCACGAAATCGTTAGTGATTGATTGTGATTTTTGAGCGAGTTGGGCAAAATCTTTTTCGAATTTGTCGTTATTGTTTGGTCGCAGTGGATTGGGGTGCCGTTTTTCCGCGAGTCTTCGTTCCCCGTTTAATTCGTTGATTTGGTGTTGAAGTGCGCTGATCTGTTGCAATTGGTTGCTCAAGCGAGTTCTGAAGTTGAGCGGTAATTCGTCAGAGCTCTTGAGGAAGTCAATGTCTTCGATGCTTAACGCGACCTTGGTGTTTGCAGGGAATTGGTCGAGCCAGTTTTGGCCAATTTCAGCAATTTTACTGTCAACGGAAGAAGGTGAATCCTTTGGTGACGAAACCAGGTTTGGTTGCGATTGCGGCGTCTTGTTTTTCGGCTCTTCGAGGGCTCCTGAATCTGTTCGAGGGGCACCGAATACCAGTCCCTCGACGGTGCCGTCTTTAATCACGACTTGGCCGTCAGGAAAGTGTTTTAAATCAACGTCGAGGTAGGCGATGTCTGTTTGGAAAAAATTTCGCATCGGTGAATGCGGGTCAGCCAAAGCGAATTCTTTGATCATCAACTTGCCGGTAGCTGGATCAAATTTCAGTTCACCAATTTCCGCCTTAGCGCCTGTCATGTTTTCCAGTCGCTGAATCGACAATCGCTGCAGAAGCGGATCTTGGCTCATGAAAACGCCAATGACGATCAACGCAATGATGATGATTCGTGGAATTAGATACGAGAAACGTACCATGATAGTCTAGCTCTTTTGTAAATTGGGGGTCTGGTTGTTTCCGACTAGCCACCGAGCTAAGCGGGTTTGAGCAAGGAATTGGTGTGCTCTGGCGCCAAATTTTGCGAACGCAAATTTACTGATCAAAAAGACCGGCCCGAATGCTGACAGACCAAGCAGGAATGCACCGGTCACCACAGTGTTTTCAATTCGCAACCAATTGAAAATCGAGTACTCAGAGACTGGCTGCCAATAGGGGGTTAGCGCATCTAAGGTCAAAAACCAATTCCCAATTTGTTGGAGGACTGGGTCTAGTTTGGGGCCGAACGTGTGGAGCGCAAATGCGGAGATTCCCAGGCACGCAAGGTTGGATGGTGTTAACAAAGCGACTAGGGCGATCAGGTAAGGGAGCAGGGAGTCTTTGGGAATCAGACCAATCATCATGCCAAACGCCACTCCCATGGCCAATTGCCTCGGGGTGTCGAAACCTTTGACAGTTCCTTTTAGCGAAATCCAAGCTTTGTTCAGAAATATCATTCTATTTGCATCATGCAGTGGTGGTCAAAATCAAGGACTCTCCATTGCCGTCTTATTTGCGGTATTGCTATTTCGGCATGAGATGGGAGACTTTCTGTACAGAAATGGCAAACTCGTGTCGATGCGATTTTCGCTCATTCTTCAAATTGGTAGTTCAGGTAATCTTCGAAGCGAACGAGGCTTGCGGGCGTGCTAGCGAACGTTTTGTGCTCAGTGCCAGCATTTCGCCTGATTGCGTGTTTTGCAGTCTGGCGTTTGGTGGCATATTTTGTTATTTAAGAATGTTGAGGGTTCCGCTGCTGAAAAACTCATCAAAAATGTGTTAGCTGTCGAATTTTAAATTCAGGCGCACTGTTTTATGTGCGTTGTGAGTTGACTATTTGAGCGCTGAGGTTTTTTCAGTTAGTTTGAATCTCAAGTTTCTCGGCATATCAACGTTCGGGGAATTCCGAAACCATGTTTGCTTGTCCCTAGAAATAGGGGCGTGAAACGGACAAAACCAGAAGCCTCAAAAAGGTTTTCCAAACTCAGGAGTTTTTGATGTCAGAACAGAGAGATTATTTCGCAGACGGAATTGGCGAAATTACTTTAGCCGGCGGCATGGTTCGGATGGATCTCGTGACGTTGGTTGGGTCGCAGAATAATCCTGAAAACAAACCTCGCCTGGAGTTGTCCAAGCGAATCGTGATGCCTCCAGACGGCTTCTTAAGAAGTTTTAGTGCGATGGAGAATCTCGTGAAACAATTGATTGAAGCTGGGCTTGTGAAGCCACGAGATGGTGAACAGCCGGAATCAGCCTCAAAACCTGCTCCCGAGGGCGAGGCAAAGTCGCCTAATTTTTGAGCGGAAATTGAATTTTTGCCATATTTTTAAATATAATTGGAATTATGGTACGGCGTTTTGCGTCAACCTTACTACAAACCGAATTCGGCCTAATTTTAACCTTTGAAAATTTTGAGGTTTTTCGTCCATGAGTAATCCACCAATCGTAAAAACACAGCCAGGTGTCATACCAATTAACGGTGAAAGAAAGTTAACTTCACTTTACTCGGTGGTTGATATTGATGAAGACTCTGAGGTAACACGTGTTCGCGTGCGCGATAACGTTTTAGGACGAGGTTATTTCGAGCTTAATGGAAATGTCCTGACTCCTAACGTCTTTCATGAGATACCAGCCTTTCAGCTGGAATCGGTAAACTATCGCGGTGCATCGTTCTTTACGCAAGAGACGTTCACCGTGCAGGTTTACGACGGCGGTTTGTGGAGCAACCAGGCCACCGCCCCAATTACGACAGGGAACGTCTCTCCTGTGGTAGAAGGTGTTGAGGGAAGGGTCTCGGCGACTGATGAAGTTAGTATTAACCAGTACATAAATGTTACTGACGGAGATGACGATCCGATCACTCGGTTGATGTTTGTTGATCGTAGAAACAATATAGGCGGCGGACAGTTTTTCCTAGACGGTGTCGCGAAGCCGCAGGCGACTTGGTTCAGCATTGAGGCGGGTGATTACAGCAGGTTGCGTTATCGCGGAGCGGAAGAAGGCCGGGATGTCGAGTTGATTGGAGTCATGGTCTGGGATGGTTACAGTTGGAGTGAAACCACCGAGTTCAGCATGGCGACCACGACGGAGCCAATTGTCATCGGCGAGCCGGAAGAAGTTCTCACCGATGCGAAACGACCGGCGACTGACTTGTTCTCGGCGGTTGATGCAGACGGAGATACATTGTTTAGTGCCAATTTCGTTGATTATCGAATCAACGCGGATGGGGGCTACTGGGAGTATGATGGTGAAAAGATGCCGTCTGCGACTTGGTTTACGGTTCTGGAATCGAATTTTGATAAGTTGTTTTACGTTGGCGGTTCTACTGGGCCCCAATTCGAACCGGTAGGAGTTCAGGTATTTGATGGTTACCAGTTTAGCGACGTTACTAAATTCAATATCAACACAGTGACGTACCCTGAGGTTTCCGGTGAAGACGTTGAGATTCAGCGTGGCCACTATTTGAGTATGGCGACTGGGCAAACAAAGAACTCCCTAAACGGGGTTTTGACCGGAGAGGGAGAAACGGTACTTAATTACCTTGACGCGGACGGCGATGAAATCGACTTGCTGATGTTTAACAGTCGGTCGATTAACTCCAACGGCGGTCATTTCGTCTTCAAAGGCGAACAGATGCCCGATGCGACTTATTTCTACATTCAAGCCGACGAACTGGATCAGCTATTTTATCGAGGTGGTTCGTTTGGTCCACAAAGCGAGCAGATTTCTGTGCTGGCGCACTCCAATGGTATTTGGAGCGATCCATCAGAATTTACGATTGGAACTTTGCCGAACCTGTTTGCTCCGGAGTTGAATCTCTTTGATGTTGAGGCCAAATTAAATGTTGGTCTAAATCTGACAGGAATGTTTACCTGGTCGGATGGTGATGGCGATGCGATCGAGAGCTTTAGCATCAAGGATACGGCTGCTGGGGGAGGATTTTTCACTCTCAATGGAGTCGCGCAGCCTTCGGGAACTTGGCTCACATTCGATTGGGATCAGCGTCATAATATTCAGTACCGTGTTTCCAATGTTGCTGGGGCTGAGCAAGTGGAAATGCGATTGTTTGACGGTCGCGCTGCGAGTGCCGACGAATCAACAATTATTAACGCGTATGCACCACCAATTTACGATGCGGACGTGAACGACATTTCGGTCGACACGATTGACCGTGTGTTGGTTGATTCCATGTTTACACAGCTGGACGGGGGGCCTGCACCGATTCAATATCAGGTTTACGACGGTAATACCGATGTCCGTTCCGGGCGGTTGGAGTTAGATGGTGAAGACCTGCAGCAAGGTTTGGTGCACACACTACCTGCGTCAGATTTCAATAACCTCTTTTTCAAAGGCGCCGAAACTGATTTTGGGCGCCAGTTGGATCCGATGTTGGTTCGGGCTGACAACGGGGTTTCTGGTTGGAGTGAGTGGGAACGTGTTAATGTCAACACTGACCCAGTCGGAGCAAAGTCCCTAGCGACCCCTGCAATCTGGAGCGGGGTTGCTCCAGGTCAAACACTCGAGATCACCTACACCTTTATTGATGGTAATGTTGCTCACCCAGCGCCGTATTACTATAAGTGCCATCCTGATTTTCCAAAAACGGATCCGGATATTCCAGCTGATCTTGAGTGCGATGCAGCGGTTGATGATTTTCCACTCAACCAGCCTCAACGGGAGGCAATTCGTCGGCTCTTGGGAGATTACGAGAATTATGCCAATCTTAAATTCACTGAGGTGGCTTATCTTCCCGGTGCTGCTCATCCATTTGCAGATGGCTCGAATGCTGGAATGGTTTTCGGTGCTGCAAAACTTGAAGACGGCGTTGGTGCCTGGGCTTATTTCCCCTCTGGTGATGGCGAAGGTGCCTATGCAGGTGACGTTTGGTACAACACGGATTCATTTGATCCAAACGATTCTGCACAATTTGGAAATGTTGGTTACGGAACAGGATTTGATTTCACGACGATTCATGAAGTTGGGCATACGATGGGGTTCAAGCATTCGTTTGATAACTCTGGTCCTATTTTGTCGATTTTCAATGACTTTCAGTACAATACGGTGATGTCATACACCTCTGATAGTATTCATAATCCGTTCCCGGGTTATCCGGAAAGTCCCTCGTCTCCGATGTTGTTCGATGTGGTTGAACTTCAGCGTAAGTATGGAGCGAATGCAGACTTCAACCCCGGGAATACGCACTACGGCAACTTCTTTGCCGGTTCAGAGCCGAACTTCTTTACCAACAGTGAACAGCATCAGTCGACGCTGTGGGACGGTGGAGGTGTTGATACTCTCAACTACACCAATCACGTTGCTGACGAAACGATTGATCTTCGCGAAGGTACGTGGTCGTCGGTCAACGGACTGCAACAGACTTTGAGAATTGCTTACGACGCTCAGATTGAGAATGCCCGTGGCGGTTCTGGAAACGATAACATTCGCGGTAACGAAATTGCCAACCTTCTCTTTGGTAACGATGGCGATGATGTCCTTCGCGGTGGTGGCGATAACGATGTGATGCGACCGGGTGCGGGTGACGATACAGTCATTTGGAGTCTTGGCGATGGTCGAGATTACATTCGCGAAGAAGGAAACGGCGGAATCGATGTCGTCGAATTTTACGATCCTTCCGGCGCACTTGACTCCCTTGAAGACGATTTCTTAGTCGTTCGGGAAGAGAGTTTCACTTCGGGTAGTGACGAAACGGCATTTAATCTCCGTATCAACTTCACTCCAGACAAAGGGCCGGGCCAAGGCACCGTAACGATTGTTGATCAAAGTGATGAAGAATCAGCCGTTGAGCTGATGCGAATGTTTGGCTTGTTTGGAGGAAAAGTTGGTGTCGATATTGATCTACATTCGCTTGCGGAACAGGCAACAAACATTCCTACGCGATTCCAAGTGACAGAAGAGTTGGGACAAAACGGTGGATTCTTAGTGACTCCATTTTTAGGCAGCTAAGCTCCAGCTTTAAGCAAGTTGCCGGAAAAACAAGTTCCGCCGATGGTGGAAAACAACCCTCTTGGTGTTGCCAAGAGGGTTTTTTTATGCGCCCGCGGTCACAAATGGGAACTTTGAGGGCAATCTCGCGTCCATTGATGGGGTTGAGACCCGTGGACCATTCAATTTCCCGCAAATTCCGGGTCGACCTTGAGCTAATTGCGGCAGAAGAATATCTTGGTGTTTCGCCAGTCCTTTGCGTAAATGCCCGTGAGGGCGAGACAGTACCCATGTCGTCATCTGGATAACTATGTCGGATTCCAAACCTCCTGATTTTTCAGAAGCCTTTGAGGGCTATCAACCAGATGATGATTCTCGTGAACAGGATGCCGGTGATCCAAATCCGGTTGGTTCCGAACCGGTAACGCCCCCGATCGAAGACACTGAGGCTCAAGGAGAATCACCTCCAACCAACGCCGGCGAATCCGAAAATCCCGGCGTCGAGCAAAGTTCGCCGTCTTTGTCGGCCGCATCCGATCAGGAGGGAGATCAATCGCAAAACGGGCAGTCACAGTCCGAGGCTTCGGAAGATGCTGGCGATACGATGAGTGGTGAGTCATCGATGAAGCACACGGCGGTACAGTGCCTAGCGCTCTTGGCCAGGCATCATGGGTTGGAAGTTAGTCCAAAGCGATTGATTCATGATTACTCATTGGAAGAAGAAGAGCCAAAAGTTCGCCGGTTATTGCGGATTGCTCAAGACAACGGGCTAAAGGCAAAACATGCCCGGATGACGTGGAAGCAATTTGGGAAAATGGATCAAGCCTTTCCGGCGATTGGAAAGTTGAATAATGGTAACTATGTCATCCTCGTGGGCTTGCGATTAATTCAAAATGATGACGGCACTGAATCAGAGCAGATGGCGTTGTTTGATCCGCTGGCTGATCAATCGGGTTTTGTTTATCTCAATCAAGAGAAATTTGAGAGTGCCTGGAAGGGCGAGGTAATTCTTGCGAAACGTAAGTACTCATTGCTCGATCAGAAACAGCCTTTTAGTCTCCGGTGGTTTCTTCCGGAAATAATTCGTCAGCGAACGGCATTTACGGATGTTGCGGTTGCGGCATTTTTTATTCACTTAATTGCCTTGGTCGTTCCTCTGTTTTTTCAGATCGTGATCGATAAAGTGCTCGTCAACTCTGCGATGGAGACGTTGCGAGTGTTGACGATTGGAATTTGTTGCGCTCTGGTGTTTGATGCAATTTTAGGTTTCATGCGAAGCTATTTGCTGCTTTTCGCAACCAGTAAGATTGATATTCGAGTGGCAACGCGAACGTTCGGGCACATGCTTCGATTGCCGATGGAATTCTTTGAGCAGACGACTGCAGGTGTGCTTACGAAGCACATGCAACAGACCAATCAGATTAGAGAATTTTTGACTGGCAGTCTGTTTCTGACGCTGCTGGACTCAACAGCGCTCTTTATCTTTCTTCCAATTTTGTTTTTCTATAGTGCTTCTCTGACTGGAGTTGTCTTACTGTTCGCTGCGATGTTGGCGATCAATATCGGCGTTTTGCTGGGTCCTTATCGAAGGCGACTGGAGGCACTTTATAATGCTGAAGGTGAGCGACAGGCAATGCTGGTGGAGACCATTCACGGGATTCAGACCGTGAAAGCGTTAAGTATGGAGCCAGTCCAGCGAAAGAACTGGGATCAAAGCTCAGCTCAAGCGGTTGCTATGCAGTTCAAGGTTGGAAAGATTTCAATTACAGCGACAACCATCTCTAAGTTCTTAGAGAAACTGCTGACGGTGGTCGTAGTTTGGTATGGTGCCTCACTTGTTATTGGTAAACAGTTGTCGGTTGGTGAGCTGGTTGCTTTTCAAATGATTTCGGGGCGAGTTACCGGTCCGTTGGTGCAACTGGTAGGGTTAGTGCATTCCTATCAACAGTGTGCCTTGTCTGTTCGGATGCTTGGGACTGTGATGAACCGCAGCGAGGAGCCCGGGATTGGTCGAGGTTTACGGCCGGATGTCAACGGTCGGATTGAATTTGAGCGGGTGACGTTTCAGTATGCTCCGACCTTGCCGCCGGCACTCGATGGCGTGAGCTTCAATATTCCGGCAGGTAAAGTGGTTGGCGTCGTAGGACGCAGCGGTTCTGGAAAAACTACCCTGACGCGAATGATGCAGGGGATGCATCAGCCACAGAGTGGTTTGATGCGATTTGATAATCTCGATTTGCGTGAATTGGATATTGCCCACATTCGGCAAAATATTGGCGTGGTGTTGCAGGATAACTTTTTGTTTCGTGGGACAATTCGTGAAAATATTGCGATGGCAAAACCCAACTGCAGTTTTGCCGAGGTAATCAATGTAGCGCGTCTCGCCGGAGCGGCCGAATTTGTTGAGCGAATGCCGCAATCTTACGACACGATGCTTGAGGAAAATGGTGCAAATCTATCTGGTGGACAAAAGCAACGGCTGGCGATTGCTCGGGCCTTGTTGAAAGATCCAAGGATTCTGATCTTTGACGAAGCGACCAGTGCACTTGATCCTGAAAGCGAGGCGATCATTCAGAAAAACTTGAAACGAATCGCCGATGGTCGAACCGTTATCTTGGTCTCTCACCGATTGTCGACATTGGTTGACTGCGACGGGATTCTTGTGCTCGAGCGGGGGCGAATCGAGGCGATGGGGACTCACCCCCAGTTACTGGAAAAGTGCAAGGTATACCAAGAGCTATGGAATCAGCAGATGGGACGGGGTTAGCTATGGAAACTGCAAAAGAAGAAACTGTTAAAGAGCAGCGAGACCGGCGACGAAAAGAATCCAGAATTGAATCTCATCGGCAACGTCAAAATAACGATGCCTTGTTGACGGAATTCCAGCCCGATGCCGTTGAAATCGAGGAACGTCCCATTCCCGGTGGCGCAAGGTGGACGCTCTATGCGGTCGCCTGTGGGATCATCACTTTCATTTTATGGGCAAGTTGGGCCGAGGTGGATCAAGTGGTCACCGCGCAGGGAAAGCTGGTTACTGCTGAGGCTGCCGTGGTTATTGATTCCAAGTTGACTTCTCCGATCAGCTCGATCAACGCTAAGTTTGGCGATCGTGTATCTGCGGGATTCGTGATTGCAACGGTTGATCCCACTTTTTCGACCGCTGATTTGAATCAGTTAAAGGCGCAGGAGAATTCACTCAATGCTGCGATTGCGAGATTGCGTTGCGAGCGTGACAAGGTTGATTTTTTGATTGACGGTCACCTTGAAGATCCTGATTGGCTGATGCAATTTCAGGTTTTCAAGGAGCGAGAGCGTGAATACGTCGCGGAATTGCGAAAACTCGACTCTCAAAGAAGTATGTATGAAGTTCAAAAGGAAAATGCGGCTGCAGAAGTTGAGAGTGGTCGCGAAGCCTACGAAAAGTTTCTCGCATTTGAAAATAAAATCAAAGCGCTTAGGGACAGGGGAAGTAAGTCCGAAGCGGACGTTCTGAGCCGTGAGCTACAAACTGCCGATGCCAAAATGAAGGTGATGACTGGTGTCAGTAAGCAAAACGAATTGGAAAAAACACTCGAGTCCAATACCGCTGAATTGGAAGCTTTCAAAGCCGCTTGGCGAACAAAATTGGTAACGGAGCTTGTGAAATACACCGAGGAGCTCGCGGGAGTGGCGCAGGAGTTAAATAAAGCAAATCGATCGAATCAATTTGTTGAGTTAAAGGTTCCTGTTGATCTGCCCTACAAAGAATTTGTCGTGTTTGAGATAGCCGAAGTATCGGTTGGCTCTACTGCCCAGCCGGGGGAGCCGCTCTTCAAATTGGTACCGATTGGAGTACCGATGGAAGTCGAGGTTGAAGTGCAAGGCAAAGATGTGGCTTTAATCAATGTCGCCACTGCGGGTGAGGCATTGGAGGGTAAGCTACCCACGGGCAGTGATGCTCGGATCAAGCTCGCTTCTTTTCCGTATCAGAAACACGGAACGCTGGACGGATTTGTGAGGACTATCAGTGAGGGTTCATTTGAAAAACGATTGCCCGGCGGCGGGGTTTCCGGTGTTACGACCTACAAGGCATTGATTGAAATTGTTGACGAAAACCAGCTGAATTATCTCCCCGATAATTTTCGGCTCATGCCGGGGATGACCGCGACGGCTGAGATCAAAGTCGGGAGGCGAAAGGTCATCGAGTATTTCCTTTACCCCTTATTGCGCTACATGGATCGCAGTATTCGCGAGCCAACGTAGACTTTTCGTTTGCTTTGGTTTTTGCCAGCTTGGGGCGTTGATGGCAAGTTCTTGGAAACGCTGAGCCAGAGATGTTAAAACTTGAAAACAACGTAAGTGGTTTTGTCTGATTCGTTCTCCGGGTAAACGCGATTGAGTTTCGAAGGAACGCCCGAAAGATCGACTTGACGTTGTGGTACGATGAGGTAGTCGGCTCCATAGTATTGGCCAAGTTCTCTCAGTTGCGCGTCGGAGTAAGACATTAAACCGTTGTCGTATCGGCGTTGAGGCTCGTAAAGTCGGTTTAGTCGCTGTTGCCATTCCAGAATATTGGTTGCATCTTGCGGGATGTCTTTCCACGAGACAACTTCGGAACGTCCGGTGTACCATTTAAATGTTTGTTGTTCCGCAGGCGTAATAAACACTGCGTCTTCGGGCGTTTCAGTTCTTGCCCATTGGCAAACACGCAGCCAGTTACGATAAGTTCCTTCGGTCCGCTCAACGTCATCGTAATCGGGAAGAGACCTTTGGTCGGCTCGCGGTCGAACATCTTGATGGTTCTCCACGACCGCGATTGCGAATGCGGTTCCAATCAAGCCGGCAAGGGCAATACAGGTGATTTGAGTACTTCGTGTTCGATATTTCAGTAGCCAATTTCCGACTACACCGCAACTGGCGATGGCTACTACCGCGGGGATGGCAAAGTCAGCGAGCCGGAACCAGTAAAACCGTAGCAAGTTTTCACTCAACGGACTTGCTCCCCTGCCCTGTTCGACAAAACCGCTTAACAGAAGACCGCCAAAACAAATCCATATACTTCCACCAGCGAATAAAAATAGTGGGTGCAATTTTTGTTGGAGCGAATCCGTACAACACTTAATCCAGCGGCTTAAGAACCAGCAGGCAATGGTGAGGAATGTAAATCTTGCAATGTGCAACGTTGGAAATGCATCAAACGTCAGGTGGTGAGCAATTCGATGGTTCACATAGATACTTCTGGCTGCAACCGTCACCTCGGGTGGGGCTGATTGGTCAGAGAGAAGCGGAGGTAGCGCACCTATAAGCGCGAGTGAGAAACCAGCGGTGAACGCCAGTGCCTGCTGTCGAGCGGCTTTGAGGATTTCCCCAAAGTTTTGTGTTGTCGTAAGCTGGATGATTAGCCAGGCAAATCCACAGGCGATCATCGCCCACCCACCTACAAGGACATGGAATGCGGCGGCAGCGCCAAGCCACGGCCAGACCCAACACCAGTTTTTACTCGTAAGGTTCCCGAGAGCAATCAGGACAAAACCATAGGCGATTCCCTTGGCTTCAAATCCACCAACGACCCACTCTCCTGCCATGTGGAAACGATCGTTTAGCATTAAAAATAAAATGGAGGAAAAAATTGAGAACCAACGTATTGAGATAACTCTCCAGCTGAGCCTCTGCCATGCGTAGGCGAATAATAACCAGGTTGCGATGCGACCGACCCAGGCCGTTGCTGCGAGGGAGAGGAAGCGGGTTAGCCAACCGGTCGTCACATAAAACAGCCAATGAGAAAAGGAGGAGCCTAAAAACAGATCTCCCGCACACCAGGTTGAATCCCAGAAATGTTTTGCCTTTGGTAGATAGTGAGATTCGTTCACATCCGGAGGGATTTGGCCAGCAAACATCAGCAGGCATCCAAAAATCAGAATTATCTCGAGGCTCCGCCATAAAACTGACTGAGGAGTGGTGGCGATTATGTGGTCGTTGCGAATTGGATTAAGCAATTTGTCCAATGGCTCTACTGTCGAAATGGCGACGCCTCGGTTAATCTGTGGATATGGGAATCTTATCAAGGTTCGATGTATCCGGGGAATGCGCCTGCCGATGAAGTGTGTAAAGAGCGATACCAGCCAGTTTGGTTAGATTCGAATTAGTCGATCCACTGTTATAATTTAGCGTGGTCGCTCTCCGGTAACAGGAGATTATGATTGAATTGCTGAAATTTTGAACCCTGTCGTTTGTCTGCTGAATTGAATGCAAAAAAAACTAGGTAGAAATACAGTTGTACTACTGGGGATTGGGCACACAAATGCTCACGTTCTGCGAAAATGGAAAATGAAACCATTGGAAAATGCAGAGTTAGTGTGCGTTTCCAATTTTCCAATTTCTACTTATTCCGGGATGCTGCCGGGGGTGCTGTCGGGACAGTATCCCGCTGAAAAAATGGAAATCGACCTCGTGCGATTGTGTGCGTCTGCCGGGGTGAGATTGGTTCTCGACGAAGTTGTTGGCGTCGATCCGTTGGAGCAGCGACTGTTGTTTCGGAATCGCCCGTCACTGAGTTATGACGCGCTGTCCATTGGGGTCGGGTCGGTACCAACTTTTGGTGATGTTAAAGTTTCGGATCGCAATCCGTTGATCAGCGTAAAGCCAATGCAGACATTTTTGTCTCGTTTGAAAGGTCGATTGCAAGCGTTTCAGGGAGATGATCACCCACGAGTCGCCGTAGTTGGCGGAGGCATCGGTAGTATTGAGATTGCGTTTTGCCTCGACCAGCGAATGAAAACTAATCCGGCCAGTTTAGGCCTCGAATCGGGAAAGCAATGCGAGATCAGTCTCATTACCGGTGGAGACCGAGTCGGAGCTGGGCTGTTAGAATCTACTCGAGATAAAGTTGAATCTCATTTTCAACGCCGCGGAATCGATTTCACAACGGGGGCACGGGTTGCTGAAATCACTCCTTCTGGTTTAGTGTTGAATAATGGTGTGAAGAAAGAGGCAGACATCGTTATCTGGGCAACCAGCGCGGTCGCCCCGCCGATTCTGGAATCGTTGGGGCTTGAGAGCGATGAGCGGGGGTTTGTGTTGACGAAGTCAACGTTGCAGGCCATTTCAAGTGATCAGATTTTTGCGGTAGGCGATTCGGGAACCATTCGAAATTCCACGTTAGTAAAAGCGGGGGTCTTTGCCGTTCGGCAGGGGCCTGTTCTCTGGGATAACCTTCGCAGGCTTTTGGAGAATCGCAAATTAGTTAACTACGTACCGCAGACTGGGTTTTTGAAATTAATTAATACTGCTGATGGGAACGCGATTGGCGAATACAAGAGGAAAAGTTTTCAGGGACGTTGGTGCTGGGCTTTAAAGAATCGCATCGATTTAAAGTTCATGAAAATGTATCAAGATTATTCACCGATGGCGGGAGGGCTTGCCGAAGTGTCAGCCGACCCGGAAGACGTGATGCGTTGTCTTGGTTGTGGCGGGAAGATTGGCAGTAAGTTGCTCGGTGAAGTTCTAAAAGAGTTAGAGGTTCCCGAGCACGAGGATGTGATTATTGGTTTAGAGAATCCTGATGATGCAGCGGTGATTCGAACGCATGATGATCAAGTAACCGTCACGACCGATTTCTTTGCAAGTCCGATGAACGATCCTTATCTCGTGGGACAAATTGCGCTTTTGAACTCGGCCAGTGATTGCTGTGTGATGGGAGCTCAGCCTACCTCAGCACTTGCGATCGTCCAACTACCGTTGGGGCATCCTCGCGCTCAATTGCAAGTCATGCGCGAATTAATGGCGGGTAGTGTTGCTGAGTTGAAAAAGATGAATGCCACTATTGTTGGTGGGCATTCGATTGAGGGGCCTCGCTTGACGGCCGGATTCACCGTATTGGGGCGACAGCTGACCGATCCTAAGACGAAAGGGATGCTGCGGGAGGGAGATATTTTAGTTTCGACCAAACCGCTGGGGACGGGTGTCTTGTTGGCCGCCTTAATGCAGGGGTTGTTGCCAGGCGAGAATTATCTTCCTCTGGTCAACACAATGCTTTTAAGTAACTACATCGCTATTAAGTTAATTGCAGATTATCAAATATCGGCGATTACCGATGTCACGGGATTTGGGATGGCCGGTCATTTGGCGGAGATGTTGAAGGCCAGTGGTAAGTCGGCGACGATCCGAATGAATGACGTTCGTCTTCTTCCCGGCTGCCAAGCGTTGATCGAGGCCGGGATCGAAAGTACCCTAGCGCCGGATAACCGGTTGGTTAGTGACAAGGTCAAGTTTATCGGCAATGTACAATCGTCTGCTAACGCGGCGTTATTTGACCCTCAGACGAGCGGTGGGCTCTTGTTCGGGATTGCGGAGAGTCGTTTGGCTGAGGTTTTGGACTTTTTAGGCCATGAAGGTTTTGGTGAGACCTGCGTCATTGGAGAAGTGACTGGCAATCCAGCAGGACAAAATGCATTGACCGTGATATCGTAGTGAATGCTAAGGTGTGACGGAGCGTCGTTGCACAAAAAAAGCGTTCCGGATAAACGGAACGCTTTTGATCGTTTAGGAATGAACTCGACGAATTAACGCTTGGAGAACTGAGTGCCGCGGCGGGCACCATGAAGACCTGGCTTCTTACGTTCTTTCATTCGCGAGTCACGAGTTAGGAATCCACCATCGCGTAGTGCGGAGAAATTCTCTTCGTCAAGATTGACAAGTGCACGAGCGATGCCCATTTTGCATGCCCCTGACTGGCCAGTCGTGCCGCCACCACTGACGGTAATCCGAATGTCCAGCGAATCCTTAGAGCCCACGGCGTTGAGAGTATCGATGATCGCACGTTGATCTTGAGCTACTGGAAAATACTCGTTGAGTGGTTTGCCGTTAACGACAATCGTTCCCGAACCAGTTTTAACACGAACCCGAGCCACCGATGACTTACGTCGTCCGGTGCCGAGAGATTCCCCTGTTTTTTGATCTGTCTTGGCCATGACTTAATTACGTTAAATTTGAATAATGTTGTTGAATGGGTGAAGCGAGGCAAAAGCAAGTTACTACTTAAGCGTTCGGCCACCTGTGAGAGGTTGAGGATTTTGTGCCTGATGCGGATGCTCGCTTCCCGCATAAATCTTTAGCTTGGACAGCATCTGTCTGCCAATCTTGTTTTTGGGCAGCATGCGACGCACAGCGTCTCGCATGATTTGTTCGGGTTTGCGATTGAGGCGTGCTTCTGCTGTTTCGGAACGCAAGCCAGTGTATCCGGTGTACCAAGTGTAAGTTTTTTGGTTCAGCTTGTTGCCCGAAAACTTGACCTTGTCACAATTTGTCAAAATAACAAATTCTCCAGTGTCTACATTGGGCGTGTAAGTTGGGCGATGTTTCCCCATCAGGACAACGGCGATGTCCGATGCAATACGACCGACGATTTGATCTTCTCCGTCGACGATGAACCAACCGCGTTCGATTGTGTCAGTTTGAGCGTTGTATGATTTTGTGCCGGGCACAGTTCTTCTCCGGTCTCAGTCACTAACTGAGAGCAATTAAAAGCATTTTGAATGACCCTTAAACACGGTCGGGGTCTTCTCTCCCGCCAATTGGTCTCCAACGGGAATCACGGATTTTATCGTTTTGACCAATCTTCCACAAGGGTCAACTTCGGCTCTGATTCGTAGATTCGAGCACCTTTTCGTATCGACCCGCGAACCCAAGATTCTTGGCTAGAGTTCTTCAAAATCTCGACAAAATCAAATTTTGTCCCGTTTCCGGAGGCTCCGAAAAGGGCCAATCGAGGCCTGAGATTTCACTAAGGTTAATTGCAACGGCCGCTGGGACGAGGCAAATTCGAGCACGAAGAGCGGGAAATGCCACTAAAACCGGTAAATCCCTTACGAATTGCCCCAG
>CALKNI010000098.1 GCA_938091115.1 uncultured Pirellulaceae bacterium
AAATCAGGCTGGTTCGGTTGAGGATTTGAGGTATCGAGTATATCAGGGTCGCTGGAGTAAATTGCCGGATTTCGAGACTTTGGAGCCGGTTTCCAGAGGAGTATTTTCAAGTGGTCTCGTCGATCTCAATGCGTCTAAAACCGATGATTATTTTGGACTCGTGTGTGAAGGGAGAATAAAAGTTCCCAGGAACGGCGAATACTCTTTTGAGATGGCATCGGATGATGGTGCTCGGATTCTAATTGACGATGAAATTGTGGTTGAGCATGATGGATTACATGGGGCAACTCCTAAAAAAGGCCGCGTCCAATTAGAGCCGGGTGATCACGATCTTCGTGTTGAGTATTTTGCCTTTGGTTCTCCTAATCGTTTTCGAGCAAGTTGGTCAGGGCCGGGTGTTTCAGCAACTCCGTTGTCGCTTGATAGTCAGAAAATGCAAGGTAGCAGAGGTTCTCTGCCGCAAGTTAACGGGGTCGTAGGGGCGTTGCAGGATGGCTATCTTGCGATTTTATGCTCACCTCAATTCATTTACCGCAGCGAGGATCCGGGGCCACTGGATTCGTATGAAATTGCTTCTCGTTTAAGTTACTTTCTGTGGTCTTCGATGCCGGATGTAGCCCTCTTTGAGTTGGCAAGCGAAGGCCGGCTCGGTGACCCTCTAGTACTAGCGCAACAGGTTGAGCGTATGCTAGATGATAAAAAGGCAAAATCATTTGTGCGGAATTTTTCCTCCATGTGGTTACGGTTGGATAAGCTTGGGAAGATGCCTCCTTCGGAGCAGTTCTATCGGAACTTGAATGTTGAGCAATTGATGATTGAGCAGGTCTCTCGGTATTTTTCAGATACGGTGGTGAATAACGCTCCGATTAGTCAATTGATTGATTCTAACTATACGTACATGAACGAGGTCCTTGGGAAATGGATTTACCGCCGAGAGGATATTCGGGGAAGTGAGTTGCGAAAAACGGAGGTTAGCGATCCTCATTTAGGTGGGATTTTCGTACTGCCGGGAGTGATGACTGCCACTGCCAATGGAGTAGATACTTCACCGGTTGTTCGCGGAGTGTGGGTGCTGGAGAACGTTTTGGGTTCGCCACCCTTCCCTCCCCCACCCGATGTGGAACCGCTTCCGACGGATACACGAGAAGCGGTGACCATTCGTGAACAGTTGAATCTGCATCGCAAGCACGAAGCCTGTAATGGTTGTCATCGAAAAATTGATCCAATGGGATTTGCGTTCGAAAATTTTGACCAAGTTGGGCGTTGGCGGGATAAGTATCCAAGATCAAAAGATCTAATTGATGCCTCGGCGACGATGGCGAACGGGGAATTGGTAAAGGATATCGTTGAGTTTAAGCAAATGCTGCTTGCGCGAGAGGAGGATGTGACCCGCTGCCTTACCGAAAAATTGTTGAGCTATGCCAGCGGTAGATTGATGGAGGCAGGAGACCGGGGAGAGGTTGATCGAATTGTCAGCGATCTTGAAAAATCAAATGGTGGCATGCGTGATTTGATAAAAATCGTTGTGCAGAGTGAGATTTTTTTAAATAAGTAATTAAGCGTGCTGGGATGCGGTTACTTAGCTACTCTTATTCAATCGCGGCAACCACGGCATCCCCCATCTCTGAGGTGCCAATGGAATTCTCGCCTTCGCGCGCGATGTCCGCAGTTCTTAGCCCGCTCGATAGCACGCTCTTGACCGCGTTCTCGATTCGTTGTGCATCGATACTGTTTTCAAAAGTCGTTCTCAGCATCATGGCTACTGATAAAATTGTAGCCAGGGGGTTGGCTAGGTTCTGCCCTGCGATGTCAGGAGCGGAGCCATGAACTGGTTCGTACATGCCTTTGTTGTTAGCGTCTAGCGAAGCCGAGGGAAGCATTCCGATTGAGCCAGTCAGCATCGAGGCAGCGTCGGAAAGAATGTCTCCAAAGAGATTCGTAGTTACAATGACGTCGAACTGTTTGGGGGCGCGCACGAGTTGCATACAGGCGTTATCAATGTACATATGAGAGAGTGCGACATCCGGGTAACTGTTGCTAACGTCGGTTACGATCTCTCTCCAAAGTTCAGAGACCTCCATCACGTTTGCCTTGTCAACGCTGCAAACACGTTTGTCGCGTAGCTGTGCAACTTGAAAAGCAGAGTGGGCAATTCGGCGAATTTCTGGCTCACGGTAAACCATTGTGTTGTATCCAATTCGGATGCCCTCTTCATCAGTTGCCATTGCTCGAGGTTCGCCAAAGTAGATACCTCCGGTCAATTCACGAACGATCATAATGTCTAAGCCAGAAACGACTTCGGGTTTTAGGGTCGAAGCTGATGCTAATTCTGGGAAAAGCAAAGCTGGACGAAGATTTGAAAATAGTTCGAGCTCACTTCTCAAAGACAATAGTGCTCGTTCGGGGCGGTGCTCCCTCTCAATTTTTTCCCATTGAGGGCCGCCGACGGCACCTAGTAATACAGCATCGGATTGGCGGGCCAGTTCGAGGGTCTCCGGTGGCAACGGATGTCCATGTAAGTCGTACGCGGTTCCACCAACGGGCGCAGTCGTGCATTCCAATCCGATTGCGAAATCTGCGTTCAACTTCTCAATGACGCGAATGGCCTGGTTGGTGACTTCATGACCAATTCCGTCTCCGGGAAGAACTGCGACGTTACCTGATTTCTTCATCTAAATCTGACCCTGAAAATGGAATTGCCGTTAGGAAGCCGATTCGTTCCGAGTTCTATTTTAAGAAAAATGGCATTAGTTCCCAGCCGTTAAGCATTTCTAATTCGCTTGCTTCGGCGTTAGATTCGTTATATTTATCGAATTGATCAGCTGAAATTCCGGCTCCGCAAATGGTGAAAGGAACGTTGCCATGCGTGTGGGTTTTTGTGCTGAGGTAAGTTGGGTGGTCCGGTGTTACCAAAATTCTGAATTTTCCCCCGCTCGCTTGGAGGTGTGCGAGCACGGGGGCGACTATGTTTTTGTCAATTTCTTCCAGTGACGTAATTTTTTTATTGAGGTTGCCTTCGTGGGAAGATTCATCGGGTGCTTCAACGTGGACGCAAACTAGATCATATTTATCTAATGCTTCGATCGCAAATTTCCCTTTGGCTGCGTAGTCTGTGTCGGTGTAACCGGTCGCTCCAGGAACCTCGATTCGATCCCAGCCGATCAGCGCTGCTAGGCCACGGAGCAGGTCGACAGCCGTGATCATCGCTCCTTTGACTCCATGAAGTTGACTGAACGCCGTCAAATTTGGCCGTTGTCCTAATCCCCATAACCAAATGTTGGTGGCGGAGAGTTGGTCTTTGCTTTGGCGGGTGTTATTAACTTCGTGAGTAGAAAACCAGTCGGTGCTCTGGTTCATTAAATCACAAAGAAGATTACTGCCCGGCCCTCGTGGGAAATCTTCAGCCACCGATTTGTCGGAGAGGTCATGTGGAGGTGTCGCTCTAGTCTCACTGGAAAAGGGTGCTGGAGAATCCGGTGTGCCTCGAAACATCAGCAAGTTTCGATAGCTCACGCCGGGAATAAATTCCAGCTGGGGGTTGGTGCAATTTTCCTGAGCCGTTTTTAGAAGTTCTTTCGCATCTGGCGATGAAATATGACCGGCTGTAAAACTCGTCATTGTTTGGTCGGTGACGGTGACGAGATTACAGCGAACGCACCAGTCGTGTTCGCCCAGTTCGATACCCTGAGCCGCCGCTTCGAGCGGCGCTCGGCCTGTGTAATTTTTGATCGGGTCGTAACCGAGCAAGCTCATGTTAGCGACACTGCTGCCAGCGGGCAGGTGGGCAGGCGTATGATTCGCAGATCCTACAATGCCGTTCTGGGCAATCTGGTCCATCGCAGGGGTTGCTGCCGCTTCGAGTGGAGTTCTTCCATCGAGTTCCACTTGAGATTCGTCCGCGCATCCATCAGGAATAATGATGACGTATTTCATAATTGATTTTGTAATCTTTGTGTGAGAGTAAAGCCATGAAGTATGAATTTCACAGCCACCACTTAATTAAATCGAGTTAAGAAGCTCAGCTCAAAATTCTAAAACGTTCCGGAGTTTCGGCAACGGTAGGCATGTCAGCAATTTGTTTCATTGCGGCACGGGCAGCGGACTCTTTGGCAGCAGACGTCATAATGACGATAGGCACGGTTTGCTGATGTTCGTTTTGGGATTCATGTTGGTAAACCGAAGCGATAGAAATACCATGTTGGCCTAGGCGGCCCGTGATTTGCCCCATTACCCCGGGTTGGTCAACAACATCGAACCGCATGTAATACCGGCCTTCAAGATCGCCTGGTTCGGCAAAATCGACTCGCTGATGTCCATCCGCCCATAATTCGAGGGTTTTAAATGTGATCGCTGTGCGGCCCACGGCAGTGTCAATCATATCAGCCACGACCGCAGAGGCAGTTGGCATTTGCCCGGCACCCTGACCGTGAAAAAATACCGGACCAACCGCATCTCCAACGACACTGACTGCGTTGAAGTTTGCTTGAACTTCGGCTAGCGGTTTTCCTGTTTTCACAAGCATTGGTGAGACCATCAACTGGATACCTGTTCCAGCTAATTTGGCAAAGGCGATTAGCTTAATTCGATAGCCAAGATGTTTGGAGAATTTCAAATCGCGCTCATCGATAGAGTCAATTCCTCGGCGAGGAATATCCGACCAGTGAACGCGGGCTCCAAAACAAAGGTGTGCCAGAATTGCAAGTTTTTGTGCAGCATCGGTACCGTCGACATCCATTGTGGGATCCGCTTCCGCTAATCCCAGTTTTTGAGCTAGGGTTAACGCAGATTGATAGTCACCACCTTCGCTGTCCATCTTGGACAGAATAAAGTTACTCGTTCCATTGAGAATCGCATGAAGTGATTCGATTTGGTTAGCAGACAGGCATTGGCTTACGTTGGTGATAATTGGAATTCCGCCCGCTGCGGATGCTTCAAACGCAACGGAGCGTCCCAATTGCCGAGCACGATCAAAAATTTCCGGCCCGTGTTCGGCCAGTAATGCTTTATTAGCCGTAACGACGTCTTTGCCACTTTCGAGCAGTTTTAAGATAATCGACCGAGCAGGTTCAATACCACCAACAAGCTGGGCGACAACTTTGACTGAATCGTCGTTGATTACCTTGCTGAGGTCATTGGTGATAATGCCCGCTGGAAGATCAACGTCTCGCGGTTTGTGAATGTCTTTGACAACCACATGGGTAAGCCACAGGGTGCGGCCTGCGTGACGTGCCGTTCGATCTCCGTGATCAAGTAGTAATTGAGCTACGCCCTGCCCGACTGTCCCCAATCCGACAATCGCTACGCCAGTTTTATTCATTTTTAAGCAGTTTGTTTGGCTTCAAAGATTAATAGATTGAATCCCAATGTAGGGCGAGTTAATGTTTTTCTCAAGCGACATTGCCCGACTTCAAAGGCATGGATATCGGATTTTGAGAGGTGTCGATTATTTGTTGACCTTGGATTGGTTTTGGATTGAGGTAGGTATTTAGGCAAATATTGATGGCTTCGCTCAATTGTTAAGCCAGTTAGGTATTTTGAAATTTGTTGTGTTTTTTTGATGGAAATCAGGAAAAACCATTTCGAATCCGTTATCCTGAGATTTGGGCATGATCAAAGCCGTTCGTTGAGCAGATAGCATGAAGATTCAAACGATGTCACAAATTATTACGGATCCTTCCGATTGGGACGGTTCGTTATTTGGGACTTCGTTAGAGTTGGTGCAACTGACGGGGGCGGAGTTTCGCAGTTCCCAAACCGTGATTGAGTTGGATGGAATCAAATTACTGAGTTTATTTGTTAATCAGTCGATTATGGTTCGGTCGCGACTGCCGGCCCGCCGTTATGTGGCTACTTTGTTCGATACAGCCCACGGGGGGCATTTTGCCGGCGAGCGAATTGACGCCCGTCGCGTATTTGTCATGCCTCCCACTTTTGATTTTGATAGCTGCATCAATGACGGTGCTTTTTCCTCAAGTTCGATCTTTGTTCCTCCGGAGCAACTCGAGCCTTATTACCAAACTCTGTTCGGTGAGTCCCTGGTACAAAGTTCAGCGCTTAGCAGTGCCATGATTGATCTAGAATCGAGCTGTTGGGTAGCGAGTTGGCCAGAATTTATCGACCAATTCAATCGTGATGATTTAGGGTCTGAGCAGAGATTGAAGATTCAGGGGGCATTGCGTGATCGCGCTTTGATGTTAGTCGCCTATTCGATCCGTCGTTCAATGGCAGGAGAAAATTCTGAATTTGAATTAGCGGAGAAGCCAACCGGTCTAGCAAAATCTAGGGCGCTTGTCCGAGTGGCCGAAGACTACTCCAAAGAGCGGCCCCGGGAGCATTTGAGGATGATTGACTTGTGTGAGGCTACCCAGGTCAGTGAGCGAACGCTGCAGTATGCCTTCAAGAAATGTCTTGGTATTTCGCCAATGAACTATTTGAAACGGCATCGTCTTCATCAAGTTCGGTACAAGTTAAAGCAATGTCGATTTGAGGAAACGACAGTCACTTCAGTTGCCTGTCAATTTGGGTTCTTTCACTTCGGAGATTTTTCGCAATCGTATAAGACTCAATTCGGTGAACTGCCTTCGGAGACGTTGCGTCAGGTCGGTTGAGTTGAAATCTTCGCAGGTTTTTTTAGCGAGAGATTAATTTACTTCAAACTCTTTGATCCAAGTTCGAATTAAATCAACCCCTTCATCGTGAACCAGTGACTTGCCAAACTCTGGCATGATCTCTCCTGAAGTTGTAGTCTGCATTCGATATTCAAGAATGGATTCGTCCGGTTTCCCGGGTACAATTCCGTACAACCTACCTCCAGTACCCTTGCCTGCAGCGACTGGAGTTTTAAACACCCCCAAGTGATAGGGCTTTGTCTCTTCTATATTGAGGTGAAGCCCAGAGTTTCTCGCCGGCCCAATTGGGTTGTGGCAGTGGGAACAATTGACTTCTAGATAGGCTCGAGCACGATGAGCGACTGAACCAGTTGATTCGTCATTCCAGACGGCGAGCTTTGGGATTTCGGACAACTCGGGAAGGTCGTCAATCATTCTGGTGTTTTTCCAATGCAACAGTTGATTTTTCTGGATGCCGTGAATCGCAAGGTCACGATTTAGATTTGCCGCTTTGGGACCTAATGGGTGCATTTCTGTATCTGTATGGCAGCGTTTGCAGTCATTTAGGTTGGGCACCAAATGTGAGTTGGAGCGGGGCTTGCCATCGCTATGAACCCAGGAGACGTCGACGGTTGCTCCGATAATGGCTAATTCGGCATCAGTTTGCTCGGAATTCCAAAGGTAAGGAATCCCCACCCATCCATCTGACCGATGTTCCATTATTCGGGTTTCAACGAGTTGTCGGGCGGATGATGCATCGGTAAGGTCCGCGTCGTAATAAAATGTCTTCGCGATGATAGTTCCAACGGGAAAGTCGAGAGGCCCACTCGATTTGTAGTTGATACGAGTCCCAGGAGGTAACTTGATAAGTCTCTGCTTTTGAGAGTAGTCACTGAATAGTGGCGTGTTTAACTCGTATTCGAAAACCTCTTTGGCGGGCTTAAGTTCTTTCATTGGAATTTGGAAGATTTCGTAGTCTGACAACTTGGGATGGTATTTACCGAGCCGATTGTTCGAAAGCTGGACCGGGGCATCCGGCCTTTTATCGTTGGAAGCAGGCGCCCCTTGAGAGTCCGTTCGCTCGCAACCTATAAGCATGGCTAGCAGAGCTAAGGCGATCGGAATCCAATAGATTTCCGAGGTTTGCTTTGCTCGTTGTCGGTCTAGAATTAACACAGCATTATTATCGGTCGGATCCGGTTGAATTCAAGGCCAAGCTCACGGAGTCACTATTTAACGCCATCAATCGTGACCGTTTTGACCGGGGGTAACGGATGTGTGAATCCTGTGATGTCGGTTGTCATATTGGGTTTTCCGCCAGCAAACAGTGTCCCAAGGTCAAGATTGACAAAGGTTGCTTCGCCATTTTCGACAATGGAAACGCCAAGGTCGGCTGGTAACTTTCCCTCTACCAGTTTCTTTTGATCGAGAATGCCGTCATAAACGATATCAGGTAGGTCTTGGCCAGTTGCGTCGGTGAACATTTTAAACTGCTCACCTTGCGGGTCTGAACCTCCATTCTCAAAAGTATTGTTTTTAATCGAGATTGCCTCAGGGTATGGGTCGTACTGTGGGTCATCGAATTGTCGCTGTGTAGTAAGGAAGCTTACGATTAAGCAACCTGCTCCGGCGTTTCCATCAAAGGTGTTTCCGAATGCCTCGACGCGGTCGTTCGCCATAATCATTAAACCTGTTCCCGACGGTACCGTGGCGACCATTGCTCCTTCTTTTGCAAAGTTATCATGGTTGTTAGCCGTGATTGTATTATTGAAAATCCGACAGTCGGCGCCGTTTTTTATCGTTAATCCCGGCAGCGAAAAGACGAGAATGCCACCTGTGTTATTTTTGCTGACGTTGTCGTAGACATCCGCGCCAATGCAATTTTCAATTTCGATTCCGGCGACATTCTTTTCCGTAATGCAATTGCGAACGATGATCTGTTTTGATTGCCCAACGTAAATGCCTGCGTCAGAAGCACATTCAGCAACGCAGTCCTCAATGAGGACGTTGTTCGAGAGTACTGGATATAAGCCGTATGCTCCGTTTTCTGAGGAAGGGCCGTTGGTCCACCACGTGCGAATGCGTCGCATCGTAAGTCCATTACAGTCTTGCAGTTTGATGGCGTCGCCAGGTGTGTCTTCGATTGTCAAATCTTCGATGGTAAACCGGTCGGCCTTTACTTTGATTCCTTCGCCGCCCTTACCATCTTGGAATTTGGCAAAGTTGAGAATTGTCTGTTCCATTCCATTTCCGCGAATGGTCACATTTTCAACGTCCATCAAAGAGAGTGGGCTGTCAAACTCAAATTTACCCTCAGCGAATTCAATGATATCCCCCGGTTCGGCGAGGAGAAATGCCTCTTGAGCTTTTTTCTGTGCGTCCGCGCCCGGAGTGATCACAATCGTCGCTGTGTTAGGTGTTTCCATCGTCGCACTTTTTGCATGTTCTGTTGTCGACGGTTCTATCGCCGACGGTAAGGGAGATTTTTCACAACCGCTGGCAATCAGAGTGATGACTAAGGTGATCGCAATTGATAGGTTTTTCATTTTTTTTTCCTGGACATAAGTTTGCACCGGCTGTTTGGCGCCGCTCTAGTTTCGCTAGATCTTTCAGCCACGCAGGGCGTGATAGAAAAGTAAGGGCAATCGTGTGATTGTTGGTTTTTCGTAAAGCTTTAGTAAAGACCAGCCAACTTGAGTGGCTGTTTTGTGAGAAGGAAACCAGACTGGTTTGGGGTGGCTACAGAGGGGACCGCGAAGCACTGTTTTCTCGAAGTTTTTTAAACAAAAAGTATTATGGACGTGCCCAATCCCGCTTTGAGGTGATTCTAGACTTGAACTGGGATGACCTCCCCAAGGTGGCGTCATCAGTCCGTAGACCACCCCCGCCCACTGATTAACGCAGACAGAGCCGTAGCGTAATTTAGCGATTGCCTTTTCTAAAGCCAGTGCTTCGCGGTTTTCAAATGACTTGGGTGTGGTGATCGTTGCGCACAAGGTTCCAAAGAGTTGGTCGTTTACGAATTCCACCGCGGAATCCAGGAATTCGACCGGAGTGCTGCTGGAGAGCGTTGTCTCGGCGCAAACGCAGACAAACGACTCTTCTTGAAAAAGGTGAGCGGCAGACTCTGGCGTCGTGTTTTGAATTAATGTCCAAGGAAGTTCGGAAGATGAGCTCGAAATTTCGCGGCCGGCATTAGCGCGTTCAAATCGCTCCCTGGCTCCTGGGTAGTAGGCGTGCCTCGGGGGAATATTGTTTAAAAGCGTTTCAATTCGGGTGAGAAAATCAGCACGCTGTGGCCAACCACTACTAGTCACAATCATCTTTGTAGCAACACAATTGAACGATGCATTGTTGACAATAGATGCAGCGATATGTTCGGCTTGAGATTGGAGCTGGCGATCTGAGTAATTGCCCGGTACGACAATCCACGGGGTGACGTTTCCAAGTTCACTCGTAATTGGTTTGTTTACAAGCGGGTTATTGTTGGCAATGCGATCGGCTCGTTCATCGGCGTTCCCCCCCCAAATAATGGCATCGTGCGTATGATGGGAGCCGGTGACATGAAGCGTGTCGATTTTTGAGTGACCGACAATTGCTTTTCCAATTTCGTTCCCACCGCGTAAAATTTGAAGTAGTTGTTGATCTATTAACGGCGAGAAGATCGAAGTAAATGTTGAGTAAAGGTAATCATTAACAGGGTTAAGTTTTAATAAAACGACTTCTCCGTCGTGAAAGATCTTGTAGAGCATATCGGTTGCAGGAATGGCACTAACATTCCCAGCTCCCAGAACAGCTGCGATTTTTCCGTTGCCAATATTATTTCGGTCAGAAGGGAGTTTGGCAAAAATATCTTGATCATCATGGTCGACGTTTAACCAAACTTCAGCAGACAGACCACGGAAAATTAATGGGTCAAATAGACGTTTTACCGGCAGGATTGGGACACAAGTGCGACCGATCAGGTTGCGGCGGGGTGGGCTTGGAAGTTGGGGGTTGCCTGACTTTTCGACATTGCGAAATAAACCGGAAAGCAACTGTAAGTATCGAAGTAAGGAGGCTGGTCCAGCGAGAATTTCTTCAGAGGCTACCGGGTGTCTCGGGGAAATTTGTTTTGCCGCACAGGTGGCCTCAACCCACTGTTGAGCAAAATCTGGAATGTTTGCCGCACAGGATTGGATCAGGTGTCGTCGCTGTTGCAGCGGCATTGCCTGCAGGTTGTGTGCGCCTTTTTCAAGTTTCGAGAGTGCGAAATCCAAATCGGTTTGGGTTTCTAAAGGAAACGTCGCGTTCAATCGATCGTCCTATGATATTAAAAGCAGTTCATAATCTTGAAAACCGAGGGGATGTTGCCTCGTTTGCAATGGTCGTCCTAACCGGGCTTTCAATTTTAAAAATTACCGCGTCGATCGTTGATTTTTAAAAAATTAACGATCGACGACGGTGCATTTTAAAGCTTCGTTTTGAAATATCACTTGGTGAATGAAGCCAAGTTGCAAGATTAATTAAGTTCAAAAACTTCCCGACCCTGAATGGTGGAGATAGCCCGGTAGACGTCGATAGACGGGTTGGCAAGATATTGAACCGATCCGTCACCAAAAGCGAAGTTTGAGCCGCCGGGGTGATTGCTTCGGAAGTTACTTGTCGCATCGCCGTCGTTAACGGTGCCGCCGGCAGTTCCTGCGAACCCAGAGTCATCAATGATTGATTGAGTAACAGGATTCTTATTTAGGTAATCGGCTGTGGAAGCAAAAATACTGGTTCGCGGCGAGAGACCCTGAGCCGCATAGCTGGTACTGCTGGGCTGAGGCACTAGCCAGTGCTGTTTGGCATGAACTTCGTTCCCCCGAGCATCAGTCGCCGGAGGTCCTTCGCTGCCTTGAACGGTGCAGACTTTCCATGCTTTACCTGACGCACCTTCACCAATCCCCATTGTGTTACTCGAACCATCGGTGATGTCGCTAAATTTAACTTTCATTCCAAGATCAAACATTCCCTTTCCCGGGAGCGAGTATGGCTGGTTGCACCATTTGTAGCTTGAACCACGTGAAAGTACGTAGGTGGTGACGCCGTAAGTGTCGCCAATTGGAAGTCCGTATCCTTGTGCAAAAGCTCCAAATTCAGGATCGACGATTACGTCCTCTCCGACATTCGACGGACAGAAAAATGAATTCACTGGTGTACTTGCGACTATTGCTTGCTGCTGTTCCCAAGGCAAGTCAAAGTTGATTAAATTCTGTAAGTTCTCTTGTTCGATAAAAGGTAGAGTTAAAGAGAAACCGCTCATAAACAGATTGGATTCGGGAAGCGAATTCCCCAACTGAGCCTCTGCGCCCGCGGGAAAGTGTTTGTATGCACTTTCGTAGTTATGCATTGCGAGCATGACATTTTTGAGGTTGTTAGCACATGAAATCCGCCGGGCAGCTTCCCTCACTTGTTGAACCGCAGGAAGCAGCATGCCGATTAATATTCCGATAATCGCGATTACGACTAGCAGTTCGACAAGGGTAAAACCTCTTTTGTTTTTTTTCATTTTGCTTCTCCTTTTCTAAAATCGAGCATCGAGCTGCCAATCAAGGTCAGTTGGCAACGAGGGATGGAAGTAAAAATAATGAAGGGATCATCACATTTTAAACAAAGCTTTGTGTGTGAATTTAAACTAATTTGATCGCCAAGCTATCGAAATTCCGCAAGGAAGATATCGAAAGCAACAGTAATGACCTTTAGAGGTCTGTTCTTTTCCTTAGATGAGCCTTTTGGCCGTTTAGTGGCGGCTTGATTCCTCTTGAACAGATTGAGTTCTTTTTTGGGGCAAAAATAATAATTGATTTCCTCTCTAGCGTGGGGATTCTGGATAGTCGACCTAGCCACTTAAGCAGAGAGGGGGAAGCAGAAACGGTGAAGAAGGGCTCGAGTGGACTAGAATCGTGGAAAGTTTCTGGGAAACAACCGTAGTACGAGAAAAAAGTCAGCGTTGGCAAGCTGTTTCAGTTTCTTGTCGGTATTATCTTATTGCATCATTGTCTAGGCCGCGGACGCCCTAGGAACGTCTTTCGAGTAACGGCCGTAAGGCGCCGCCGTTAACCTTCTAGAAAGAGTGGTTCCATTTGGGGTGATGTTCAGAGGTTTTGAGAAAATACGGTTTGCTTTTTGGGGCAGTAATGAAATAATCAACCGGCGGTTTATGTTTGGCATCATTAATCAT